>CBIMJO010000259.1:0-9252 GCA_966244135.1 uncultured Actinocrispum sp.
TGAGCGGGTACTTCGGGCCGTGCGGGAGGAACCGGTCCAGCAGGCCGCGCTGGTCCAGAATCTCGATACTGCGCACATGCAGGCCGGTCGCCCGGACCACCGGCGTCGGCTCCAGGTCCCGCTCGACCACGACCACGTGCACACCATGCAGCCGCAACTCGGCCGCCAGCATCATCCCGGTCGGCCCACCGCCGGCAATGACCACGTCAGCCACGAAATCCCCCAACTGTCGATCCAAAGGCACTACAAGTCCCCATTCCCCGAAGACAGGCTTCGGCCGACGAAGTGTGCGGCACACCCAGGGTCTTGCCGCAAGCCCCCCAGTGCGCTATAAGTTGAAGAAGAGGGCAGGGAACAGTTGTTTCCTGCCTTTTCGCTTGCCCGCCGCGGGCCTGCGGAAATCCGTCGACACCAGGCAAGATGGCGGCGAGAATCCGGCCGTGTTCCCTGTTCTGTGGCTGTGCGGGCCGCCCGGGGCCGGTAAGACGACAGTCGCCTGGGAGATCTACTCCCACCTTCCGCGGGCCGCCTTTGCCGACATCGATCAGCTGGGGATCTGTTATCCCGAGCCCGCCGACGACCCGGGCCGGCACCGGATGAAGGCGCGCAACCTCAGCGCGGTGGCAGCGAGGTTCCACCAGGCCGGCGCCCGGTGTCTGGTCGTCTCCGGTGTTCTCGACGCTGTTCCGGAATTCGCGCCGACCGTCTGCCGGTTGCGGGCCGACCCGGACGTTCTGCGGCAGCGGTTTCTCGGCCGCGGCGGGGACCCCGGGATGCTGGCGGCAGTGCTGCGCGAGGCTGAGGCACTTGACCGGAGCGACTTTCCTTGTGTTGACACCGATGGCATTTCGGTCGCCGAGGTGGCGCTGCTTGTCGAGGGACGAACCAGCTGGCCCATCCGAGGGTCCAGGCCGCCTGTCGTGGTCGAACCGGAACGCCCTGACGGGCCGGTTCTCTGGCTGTGCGGGCTGGCCGGTGTGGGCAAGTCGACCGTCGGTTTCGAGGTCTACCAACGGATTCTGCGTTCTGGGCGCACGGCCGCGTATGTCGATCTCGACCAGATCGGCTTCTGCCCTGGCGCTGACCACCGGCTCAAGGCGCGCAACCTGGCTGCGCTGTGGGATACCTACCGCACTGCAGGCGCCGACGCGATGGTTGTGACCGGTCAGGTCCAAGACGAGACCGCGTTCAAGAACTATACCGACGAACTGTCCAATGTGGAGTTCACGCTGTGCCGCCTGTACGCCGGACGCGAGGAACTGACGCGGCGCATCCTCCAGCGCGGACAAGGCGGTAGCTGGCCACAGCCCGGAGATCCTTTGCTGGGACAGCCGATCGAACACCTCCGCCGGATCGCCGCCTTGGCAACCAACGGGATCGACACCGTCCAGATCGGCGCCGTCCATATCGATACCGACGGGAAAGCCGTTGAGCAGGCGGCGGATGCGGTCCTCAACGCGTGGCCCTGGCACTCCCGCCCGGCAGGATGACGGGTTTCAGTCCATACCGCGCTTGCCGGGCGCCCAGAACGGCTTGACGATGGCCGATTTCCTTGTCCAGCCGCGGTCGCGGACGAGATGGCGGCGTACCGCTTGGCAGGTCCGCGCTTCTCCCGCGATGTACGCGGCACCCGGTTCAGCAGGCAGATCGAGCGCCTGCAAGGCACTCAGCAGCGGTTCAGCGTCCCGGTACACCCACGTGACCTCGCGGGCGAGCTGCAGGCGATCCTCAGGGCCGTCGGCTTCGAGAACCCCATAAACGCGAGCTGAAGAAGGCAACGCCCTCAGCATCGCGCCGAACGCGACGGCAGCCGTCTCGTCGCCGACGAACAGGTGGTACGGCGCGTCGTCCTGGATGATGAGCCGTCCCTCGGGGCGGGTGAAAGCGACATCCTGCCCAATGCTGACATCGCGTGCCCACCGAGCGCCCGGACCGCCCTCGGAATGGTTCAGGATGCACAGGTCAAGCCAGCCCTCGCTGGAGTAGTCCCACACGGAGTACGTGCGCAGGGCGTTGCCGAAGTTCGGGAGGAAGTCGCCGACCTGGAGCCGCACGTGCTGCCCGGGCACCCAGTCCAGGCCACGCACGGACTCGCCGGTGATCCGGATCCGGCGCATCCGCGGGGTGAGGTCGTCGATGGCCTGGACGGTGCCGCGGCACAGGAACCGGTCCAGGAGGCGGCGAACAGGCGTCGCGCGTGTGGTCATCGGGCAGCCATCCCTGTGTACGTCCGACTGTGGTGCGGTAAGTCTGACAGGCACCGAGGCGGCGGCTGATCTTGGTTGCGCCACCGTGCCCGTTAATGTGTGCACATGAAGTCAAGCACCATCGGCGAGGTGGCCGACCGGTTCGGCCTGGCCCCGCATGTGTTGCGGCACTGGGAACGCCTGGGCCTGCTCACGCCGGGCCGGGACGCGGGCGGGCAACGCCGCTACGACCAGGCCGACATCGAGCGCGTGGCCATGATCCTGGTGGGCAAGGAAGCCGGGCTGGGTCTGCGGCACCTGCGCGAACTGCTGTCCACCACCAACCCGATGGACCACGCCGACCTGCTGCGCCAGCACATCACCGTGCTGGACCGCCGGATCGCCCAAGCCCAGGCCGCGAAGAACCTCGTCGAGCACGCCCTGTCCTGCCCCGCACCCTTCGACGAATGCCCCGACGCCCGCGCCCGGATCACCAAGCGCATCCCAGCCTGACGTGCCTTTCAGCCGTTGCGCGTATTGGGATCGACCACGCGGCTGACGATCCATGCGTGTTTGCCGACTTGGCGGACGCGGGTGAAACCGAGGTCCTCGAACAGTTCCACGGTGGCGGTGTACAGGAACCGGCCCTGCGCCTCGCGGCCGTCGGTCACCTCGGAGATCGCCTCGACGAGACCGCCGCCTGCCTGGCCGATCTGGGTGAGCGCGCCTTCGAGGGCCGCCCGCGCGATGCCCTGGCCACGATGTTTCGGGTCGACGTAGAAGCACGTGATCCGCCAGTCCGGCCAGGGCGGCGCGTCCTTGTCGTACTCGCGCCGGTGCTTGATCCGCGTCAACTCCTCCGGGCTGCCGTATTGGCACCAGCCCTGGGCCACGCCGTTCTCGTCGAGCACGAGTGCCGCGTGGGCGCGGTCGGTGCGGACCCGCTCCTGCTTCATCTCCCGGCGTTGGTGGCTTCGCTGGTTGCCTTCGGGGTGGAAGCCGAGGCACCAGCAGCCGCCGAAGATCCCGTTGTTGCGCTCGACCAGTTCCGCGAACGCGGGCCACGTCGATTCGGTGAGAGCCTCGGTTGTATATGCCATGGTCAGGCCGTCGCGGCGAGGATCTGGGCGAGTTCGACCGGTTTGGTGTGCATGGGCCAGTGGCCGGAGTCGATGTCGACGAAGTCCACGTGTTTGGCCCGCGCGAGTTCGGGCACGTCGCCGTTGTCGATCCACTCCTTGGCCTGGGCCGGGCTGAACTCGGGGCACACCACCACGGTTGGCACCTCGAACCGGCGCGAGTCGGTCAGCCGCACGATGCCCTTGGCCACGCCCTCGGGGACCGGAATCGCGGCCGCGTCGATGGCGTCCCGGGTTTTCGAATCAAGGTCGGCCGAGTCCGGACCTTCGAAAGCGTCCCAGCCCGGGAATCGCATGACACCGTTTCGAATCTCGAAGAAGTCCGCGTAGAGCCTCCCGTCGGACGACGGAAAACCGCCAATGAGCACAACTTTCGAAACTCTGTCGGGGCGTGCGTCCGCGGCCAGCCACGCCAAGGTGCACGCAGCCGAGTGCCCGACCACCATCGGTCGCCCGGACGCCGCGTCCACCGCAGCGAGCACGGCCGTGAGCTGGTCATCAAGGGTGGCGGAGGGCTCAGCGGGCAGAGTGAGCGGGACGGGACGGTGGCCGAGCGAGCGCAGCGAGGCGGCGACGTCGTCCCACGCGGACCCGTCGAGCCACAGGCCGCCGATGAGCAGGATGTCCATGGCGGACCACGCTAGAGCCAGTTCCGGACGATCCGCTTCCGGAATCTCGAAAGATCACCTAGCCTGCCCTCGTGCCAAGCGACGTCAGTCCCACCGCGCGGGCACTGCGCGCCCTGGAGATCCTGCAGGCCCGGCCGGGGACGACGGCCGACCAGCTCGCCGAGAAGCTCGGGGTCACCGAGCGCGCCGCCCGCCGATACGTCGGCATCCTCCGGGAGGCCGGCATCCAGGTCGACTCGGCTCGCGGCCCGCATGGTGGGTACCGATTGCGGCGCGGCACGAGGCTGCCGCCGATCGTGTTCACCCAGACGGAGGCGTTGGGCCTGGTCATGGCCGTGCTCGACGCCCAGGCGACGGACGAGTCGGTCGGCGCGGCGCTCGGCAAGGTCATCCAGGCGCTGCCGGAGAACGTCGCACGTCAGGCCGCCACGCTGCGCGAACACGCCTTGGCCGCGCCCGACCGGCACCTGGCCCGCCCCGAACCGGCCACCACCAGCGCCCTCGTCAGTGCCGTCGCCGCCAGGCACCGGGTCGTGATCACGTACCGAAGCCAGGCGGGCAACCAGTGGGAGGCCGAGGTCGACCCCTGGGCCGTGGTGACTCGCCACGGCCGCTGGTACCTGCTGTGTCACTCCCACCGCGCCAACGGGATCCGTACCTACCGGATCGACCGGGTCCGCGCGGTCCGGCAGACCACGCACGAGTTCGACCCGCCCGACGACCTCGACCCAGTGGCGGCGCTGGAGGAGAACCTGGGCACTGGCTGGGAGTTCCCCACCCGGGTGGTGTTCGACGCACCGCTGGCCAAGGTCGAACCCTGGATCCGCCCGCCGATGGGACGGCTGCAGGCAGCGGGGGAGGGCTGCGTGCTCACCGGCAGCACCAGCAACCCGGCGATGTACGCGCAGGAATGGCTGACGACCGTGCCGTTCGCGTTCCGTGTCGAGGGCGGCGACGAGCTGCGGGCCGCGGTCGCGGAGGTCACCGCGCGGTTCGCCGCGGCCCTGGAGGAGGATCCACCTCGTGGATGAGACCGTGCGGGCAGTGATCGAGGACGTGACCGAGGCCGCGGCGCGGCACGACGCCACTCAGGCCGACCGGCTGGACCGGTGGCGGGTGCTGGAGCCGGAGGCCGGCCGGTTCCTGTGGTTCCTGGCGCAGTCCATCCAGGCCCGGTCCATTGTGGAGATCGGCACATCCCGTGGTGTGTCAACGCTTTTCCTCGCGGACGCCGCGCGTGCCGTGAGTGGGCGCGTGCTGAGCTTCGATGTCGACGCCGCGGCTCAGGACGATGCGCGTGAGACCGTTCAGCGGGCCGGGCTGGCCGGCTACGTCGAGTTCCGCCTGGAGGATGGCGGTGCCGCGCTCGCCGAGATGGGTACCGGCGAGGTCGACCTGCTGTTCCTGGACGCCGAACGCACCGAGTATCCAGCCTGGTGGCCGCATCCGGCTCGGGTGCTCCGCCAGGGCGGCATCCTCGCGGCCGACAACGCCCTGTCCCACCCTGATGAGATCGCGCCGCTGGGTGAGCTCCTGCACCAGGATCCGGACCTCGTCGTCACCACGATCACGGTGGGCAAGGGGGAACTCGTCGCGCTCCGGCGATGATCACCGGTCGGCGGCGACCTTGCGGTAGCTCCAGACCAGCAGCGCCAGCAGGATGACGCCGGACAGGATCAGGCTCGATCCGGTGCTCCAGCCCGGGAACGGCAGCCAGTCGAACAGCCGCAGGCCCCACGCGATCCCGGCCGCGATCAGGGCGAGCCCGCACAGCACCGCGCCGGCGATCCGCCACGGCGAGGACACGCTCTCCTCCATGCCTTTCATCGCCCGGTCGCGCACCGGATCCAGATACCGCTCGAGCCGGGGGAACTGGAACGCGAGCATCCACAGCCCGGCGAGCACGAGCAGCAACCCGGGCCCGGGCAGCACCAGCAGCGCGATGCCTGCCAGCAGTACCACGGCCCCGGCCACCGCCAACGTCGCGTGCTTGACCTGATTCCCGGATGCCATAGTCCTGACATCGTCCCTTACCTGAGCCGATCCCGCTGGTCGTGTTGAATGGGGGAGTGACCTCGGTACCTGCCGTCGCGGAGTTCGGCAGGTGCCTGAAGGAGCTCGGCTGGGTCACCGAGCTGTACGTCGGCGGGTCCCTGGCGACCGGCGACTACATCCCCGGAGTCAGCGACCTCGACTTGGTCGCGCTGACCGACAGCCCGGTCGGCGCCGACCGGCAGGCGACTCTCACGAGAGTGCATCAGGACCTGGACGAGGGCGCTGCTTCAGGCCTCGGCCTCGGCTGCGTCTACGTGGAGACCGCGAAACTCGCTGATACCACGATGAAGCACCCGACGTGGACGCACCGAAGGCTCGTGCAGCGCATCCTTTCGGGCATCAGCCGGGCGGAGCTGGTGCGCCACGGGTACGCCGCCTTCGGCCGTCCACCAGGTTCGGTCCTGCCCCCGATGACCGACGATGACATCCGCGCCGCCGCCCGCGCCGAGCTCACCGGCTACTGGACGTGGGCCGCCCGCCGCCCCTGGCTGTGGCTCGATCCCACCATCGCCGACCTCGGCCTCACCTCCATGGCCCGCGGCCGCCACGCCCTCCAGCACGGCACCCTCCTCACCAAGACCCAAGCGGTGGAACAAGCCCACGCCCCGGCCTGGCTGATTGACGACCTCCGAGCCCGCCGCCAAGGCGAAAACGCCACCTCACCCCGCCTCCGCACGGCGTTGCTCGCCTGGATCGACGCCGTCCGAACCACTTCCCGCGCCTGAACCGTCCACAGTGGTCAGATCACTGGGCTGTGTTCCCGGTCCGGAGCAGAGTGGTCAGCGCCCAGCCGGTCTCGCGGGTGAGCGGGCCTTCGTGCGGCAGGCCGAGGTCGTGGGCGAGTCCGGCACTGCGCATGCGGACCGTGGCGTCCACGAGCAAGGCGTAGGTGTCGGTCGCCGCGCGTCCGCGTCGCCAGGCGGTGATCATGACGACCAGGGCGACCGGCAGGCATGGCCACCAGAACGCGCCGACGACGACGTACAACAGTCCCCAGCCGGCCAGCGTGGTCGCCCGATCGAGCGACTCGCGGGCGGCGGTGATCTCGGTCCGGGTGGTGTCCGGTGCGGCGAGCCAGAGGTACGGCCACACCACCGCGAGATCCAGGTCCAGCTCGTCGGCCAGCCTGGTGGCGACGCCGGTCAGCCGGTCGCCCATCCAGGTCGGCCGCTCGGGCGGGCCGGCCGAGATCCGGGACACCGGCCGGTACGCCACGGCCAGACTGGGCGCTTCGGCTCGCGTGCCGTTCGTCCAGGCACGGGCGCGTTCCGCGGCGACGTCCTCACGGATTCGTTGGTACTCCGCCATTGCGTCGTCCCAACGCCGTCGGCGGCGCCGGGTCAGCACACCGGCTGCCTGCCGCAGCGGGGACGGCCAGTGCTGCCAGCCGGCGGCCAGCCAGAGGCGTCCGGCCACCGCGCCCACCGCTTGGGCGGCCAGCCCGCACGCGGCCGCGGCCAGCAGGAACCCGATCAGCACGACGATGATCAGGCCCGCCGCGGACGGCGCGTTCGCCACGGTCGTCGCCTGACTGAGCCGATCGGTCAAACGGCGCGGCTCGAAGGGATGGCCGTGACCGAGCACCACCGCGGTCATCAGGGCGGCCAGGTAGAGCGCGCCCGGCAGGACGAGAACGGTCAGCCAGCGTTCGGCGAGTTTCTTGCCGAGCTCGGCGAGCAGTCCACCCATGTCAGCGCAGCCGTTCCCGCGCCATCGGCGTGCCGTCGATCCCGCAGACCGGTGTCCCGCCATCGGGATCGGGCCAGCGGTAACGGGTGCAGCGCCGGTGCGGGCAGAGCAAGACGATCTCGAACGGCGCCGGTGGGGCCAGCCCAGCCGGCCGCAGGGCCGAACGCGCATGGTCGCCGTACACGCCGAGCGCGTCACCGTTCGCCTGCAGGATCTTGTGCAGCCGGTCGAGGGGGCCGGCGACATCCTCACCGGCGCGCACGGCCGCCAGCACGCGTTCGACCGGTGTGGTGTCGCCCAGTTCGGCGAGCAGCTGCTGGATGTCGGCCACGTGCTCGCAGACGTAGCCGACCGCGGCCGCCGTCCGGCTTGTCCCTTCGGTCACCGCGCACCTCCCGATCGGCTGGGGGAACTGTACTTCCTCGCCCGCGTGGGCATCTGGTCAAATGGGCCGGGAGGGGTGTCATGGCGACGCAGCAGGAACTGATCGCGGCGGTGCGCGCGCGGCTCGAAGCGCAGGAAACCTGGCGGGAACAGGACCCGGCGTCGCGTGGCCCGGCCCCAGTCCTCACCGACGACGCGCTCACCGACGCGCGGCGGCTGTCCGCCGCGTCGGCCGATGACGATCTGCCAGCCAAGCACGTCCTCGGCTGGTTCCATCTCTACCGGTACTCCGTCCTGCCGGAGGGTGAGGACGAGGACGACCTGGATGAGGCCGTCGAGCAGTTCGCCCCGTGTTTCGTCGGCGACCTCGGCGGGCTGCCGGAGTCCCTTCTGGACCTGATCGCGTGGCGGGCGGCCGATACCGGGCTTCTCATGCTGGAGCAGGCCATGCAGTCGCCGGACCCCGCGGTGTCCGGACAGGCTTCGGCGCTGTGGCGGCGAATCGTCGACGCCACCCCCGACGACCAGCCCGATCTGCCGATGTTCCGCAACAACCTGGGCGTCGCACTGCAGAACCAGTTCAAGCGCACCGGCGCGCTCGACGTCCTGGACGACGCCATCGAGGCGCTGCGGGCCGCTACCGAACCGGACACGCCCACCCGGTCCTTGTTCCTGTCCAACCTGGGCAGCGCCCTGCAACTGCGATATGTGCACCGTGGCCGCCTGACGGACCTGGACGCCGCTGTCGAGGCCAACATGGCCGCCGTGGCCGAGGCCGCCGACGACGCGGTCCCGGCGATGTACCTCAACAACCTCGCCCTGTCGCTGCAGAACCGGTTCGAGCGGATCGGCGTCCCGTCCGATCTGGACGATGCCGTCGCCGCCTTTCGCGGCGCCCTGATGGCCCCGCCCGCGCCGGAGGCCGACCCCGCCGGGATCAGGTCCAATCTCGGCAGTGCGCTGCGCATCAGGTTCGGCAGCAACAGGGCAGTGGCCGATGTGGACGAAGCCGTCGCCTTGCTGCGGGACGCGGTGGCAGGCACACCACCCGGTCATCCCAGCCTCTGCATGCGCCTCAGCAACCTGTGCACGGCACTGTTCGCACGGTACGACGGCACCCGGTCCGGCGAGGACCTCGGGTCGATGTCCGTGGCCGATTTCGCATCCCGG
>CBIMJO010000260.1:0-9231 GCA_966244135.1 uncultured Actinocrispum sp.
TTGTGCATCAGGCCGATCCCCCGGCCTTCGTGCCCGCGCATGTACAGCACGATCCCGCGCCCTTCGGACGCCACCGCCTCCAGGGCCGCGTCGAGCTGCGGGCCGCAGTCACAGCGCAGCGACCCGAAGACGTCCCCGGTCAGGCACTCGGAGTGCACCCGGACCAGGACCTCCTTGCCGTCACCGATCTCGCCGTACACCAGGGCGACGTGCTCGATGCCGTCCAGCAGGCTGTCGTACCCGACCGCGCGGAACGTGCCGTGCGCCGTCGGGATCCGCGCCTCGGCGACCCGCGTGACCTGGCGCTCGTTGCGCCGCCGGTAGGCGATCATGTCGGCGATGGAGATGAGCGCGAGGTCGTGCTCGGCGGCGAACACCTCCAGCTCGTCGCGCCGCGCCATGTCGCCTTCGTCCTTCTGCGACACGATCTCGCACAGCACGCCGGCCGGCCGCAGCCCGGCCATCACGGCCAGGTCGATCGCGGCCTCGGTGTGGCCGGGCCGGCGCAGCACGCCGCCTTCCTTGGCGCGCAACGGAACCACATGCCCGGGCCGGGTGAAGTCGGCCGGCTTGGAGTCCGGGTCGGCCAAGAGCCGGATGGTGTGCGCGCGGTCCGCGGCCGAGATGCCCGTGGAGACGCCGCTGGCCGCGTCCACGGTCACCGTGTACGCCGTGCCACGGCGGTCCTGGTTGGTGTGGAACATCGGCGGCAGGTCCAGCCGGTCACAGTCGGCCTCGGTGAGCGGCACGCAGATGTACCCGGAGGTGTAGCGGACCATGAAGGCCAGCAGCTCCGGGGTGGCCTTCTCGGCCGCGAAGATCAGGTCGCCCTCGTTCTCCCGGTCCTCGTCGTCCACCACGATGACCGGACGGCCCGCGGCGATGTCCCGGATCGCGCGCTCGATGTCCCTGGCTGCCACCCTCTGCCTCCCTAGTTCCGGCCCGCGGCGATGTGCGGCTGCGCCAGCCGCTCGACGTACTTCGCGAGCACGTCGACCTCGAGGTTCACCACGTCCCCAGTCTGACGCAGGCCCATCGTGGTCAGCTCAAGCGTCGTCGGTATCAGGGCGACCGCGAACTCGTCCCCCTCGACGGCCGCCACCGTCAGGGAGATCCCGTCGATCGCGATCGACCCCTTCTCCACCACATAACGGGCCAGCTCGGCGGGCAGTTCGAACTTCGTGAGCCCCGTCTCATCGCGCGAGCGGAAGATCCCGGTGCCGTCCACGTGGCCCTGCACGATGTGACCGCCCAGCCGGTCGCCCAGCGCCATCGCGCGCTCGAGGTTGACCACGTCACCGGCCTGCGCCTTGGCGAGGCTGGACCGCAGCAGCGTCTCGTGCACGACGTCGACGGTGAACGCGCCGCCCGAGACGTCCACCACGGTCAGGCACACGCCGTTGACCGCGATCGAGTCGCCGTGCTTGGCGTCCTGGGTCACCAGCGGCCCGGCGACGGTCAGCCGCATCGCGTCCGGCAGCGGCTCGACCGCGACGATCTCGCCGCGCTCCTCGATGATCCCGGTGAACATTCCTCAGGCCCCTTCTTTCGCACGCGCCGCGCGGTCGCGCAGCGCCGTGATCGCCTTGGCCGGGTCGTCCGCGTTGTACACCGCGGAGCCGGCCACGAAGCAGTCCACGCCGGCCTCGGCGGCCAGCTCGATGGTGTCGCTGTTGATCCCGCCGTCGATCTCGACCAGCACGTTGAGGTGGCCCGTGTCGACCAGGCGGCGCGCCGTGCGGACCTTGCTCAGCACGTCGGCGATGAACGACTGGCCGCCGAACCCGGGCTCGACCGACATCACCAGCAGGGTGTCGTAGTGCTTGAGCGCCGGGACCCACGGGTCCAGCGGGGTGCCGGGCTTGATCGACAAACCGGCCTTGGCACCGGCCGCGCGCAGGTCCTTCGCGATCCCGACCGGGTCGGCCGCGGCCTCCGCGTGCACGGTGACGTTGTACGCGCCGGCCTCGGCGTAGCCGATCGCCCACCGGTCCGGGTCGTCGATCATCAGGTGACAGTCCATCGGGATGTCGGTCACCTTGAGCAACGCCTCGACCACGGGGAGTCCCAGCGTCAGGTTGGGTACGAAGTGCGCGTCCATCACGTCCACGTGCACCCAGTCCGACCCCTTGACTGCTGCGAGCTCGTCGGCCAGCCGGGCGAAGTCGGCGGACAGGATGCTCGGCGCGATCATGGGTTCAACAGGCACATACGAAGTCTATGGTTCTCCGACCACAGGTGCGTGTAGGGCGTCGAGCACACTGGTCCACGGTTGGTCGGCCGCCAGCCGCGTCACGGTCACCCCGGCGTCCCGCAGTGTCCGGATATGCCCTGGCCAGGCCGGATGCCGCGCCTGGGCGTCGCTGAGCTGCGCGCCGAGCACCACCCGGGCCGCGCCGAGGGCCTCGCACAGCACCGTCAACGCCTGGTTGTCGGCGATGCCGAGGGCCAGCTTGGCGGCCGAGTTCGCGCTGGCCGGGGCGAACAGGAAGTGCCCGGGGTCTGGATGCGGCCGGGGCTCGGCGGGCAGCCGGGACGTACTGCGGACCGGCAGGTCGGTCAGCGCGGCCAGCCGGTCCAGCTCCCCGGTCTCGGCGAGCCAGCGCTCGGCCGTCGGGGTCAGCGTGATCGCCAGCCGCCACCCGCGTTCGGCCGCGGGCAGCGCGATCTCGTCGCACAGCCGCCGGTCCACGCCATAACAAGCCGATGCGACCAGTCCCAGTACCTCGGTTTCGGTTATGACTCGTCCTTCTGTTCGCGCTGCTTGGCCATCCGGCGCTGCTCCTCCGCGCGCTCACGGCACCTGCGCAGGAACTCGTCATCGTCGTCCGCGCTCTGGGCGACGTGCCGGCCCGGCCGATCGTATTCCGGGTACCGGCTGGTGTTCGACGGCGGCCGGTAGCGCTGCGGCGACTCCGGGCGGCCCGCGGCCAGCCACAGGATCGAGCCCACCAGGGGCAGCACGAGCACGACGAACAGCCAGCCCATCTTGGGCAGGTTG
Source organism: uncultured Actinocrispum sp. (assembly GCA_966244135.1). GTDB lineage: Bacteria > Actinomycetota > Actinomycetes > Mycobacteriales > Pseudonocardiaceae > Kibdelosporangium. The sequence goes on from CBIMJO010000260.1 coordinate 3,002, forward strand.
CGGGTGGTCCCGTCGACCGTGGTGATCACGTCGACCAGGCAGAAGATCCACAGGCCCATGACGATGAGCCCGAACGCGCCGAATCCGAACAACGGCATGACGTCTCTCCCCAGAGGTGCCGAACGCAAGGGCCGCCAGTGTGCCAGTGGTGTCCCAAAGGGCGGACTTGGGGGTCAATGTCCCACCGCGTCCCGGATAGGACGATTGAATGACCCCATGACGACACGACGCACCGCGGTCGCCGGGATGGTCGCCGCGCTCATGCTCGGCCTCACCGCCGCGGGCACCGCAGCTCCGTCCACTGTGGACACCTCGGCCGCCTCGCCCGGCGAGTCCTGGCGCCGCACCGAGTTGTTCTTCGGCGGCAACCGGCCGGACGGCTCGCCTGTCACCCCCGCCGACTTCGAGAACTTCCTGGACAAGGAGGTCACGCCGGCCTTCCCGGACGGCCTGACCTGGCTGCCCGCGCACGGCCAGTGGATGGGCGGCAAGGAGAACTCCTACGAGCTGATCCTGCTGTACCCGTTCAGCAACCGGAAGGCCAACAAGGACATCGAAGAGATCCGCACCGACTACAAGAAGCAGTTCCAGCAGGAGTCCGTGCTGCGCGCCGACTCCGTGGAGAAGGTGTCCTTCTAGGGACCGGTCCTGACCCGTTCCAGCCCGTCGAACAGCGCCGCCGCCCGCGCGCCGCTGCCGAGGGCCCAGTGTCCGGTGCTGAGCAGCCCGAGCACGAGAACTCCCAGGCCCAGAGCGGCGACCAGCCACCACACGCTCAGCGCCGGGATCGTGCCCGCGAGCGCGACGCCGAGGGTGGTGCCGGTCTGCCGTCCCACGGAGGCGACGGAACCGGCGACCCCGGCCATGGACAGCGGCATCCCGGAGACTGCGGTGTTGGTGATCGGTGGGTTGACCATGCCCAGGGCGACCCCGAACAGCAGGTAGATCGCCAGCACGGCAGGCAAAGGCGTGTCCGCGTCGAGCCAGAGCGACGCGACACCGCCCAGCGCCAGCGCGGCCCCGGCGACCACGAGCGGCACCCGGGGCCCGCGCACGCTCACGATCCGTCCGGTCAACGGCGACAACACGATGATCAACCCGCCGACCGGAAGCAGCGACACCCCAGCGGCCAGCGCCGACATGCCACGCACGTTCTGCAGGTACTGCGTTGTCACGAAGAGGAACGCGCCGAACGAGCACAACGCGAAAAGCGCCATCAGGATCGCCGAGGCGAACGGCACGCTCCGGAACAACCGCAACTCCAGCAACGGATCCGCGCGCTTCGGTTCGTACGCCAGGATCCCCAGCACCCCAAGCACGGCGACCACCAGCAACCCGATGATCAGCGGTGAGCCCCAGCCCAGCCGCCCGGACTCGATGATCGCGAACACCACGCTGGCCAGGACCAGAACCACCAGGGTCTGCCCCACCGGGTCGAACCGGCGCGCCCGCGGGGCCCGCGACTCCGGCACGAACAACGCCGTGCCCACCAGGGCCAGCACCACGATCGGCACGTTGATCCAGAAGATCGAACGCCAGCCGAGGCCGTCGACCAGGGCGCCGCCGAGAATCGGGCCGAGCCCCAGCGACAGCCCGGACATCGCGCCGAACACCCCGATCGCCTTGGCGCGTTCGGCCCGGTCCGGGAAGGTGTTGGCGACGATCGCCATGGCCACCGGGTTGAGCATCGTGCCGCCGAGCGCCTGCAGTGCGCGTGCCGCGATCAGCCCGCCGATCCCCGGCGCCAGGCTGCACAGCAACGACCCGAGCCCGAACAACGCCAGCCCGGTCTGGAAGACCCGCCTGCGGCCGAACCGGTCCGCGCTGGACCCGGCGAGCAGCAGGAACCCGGCCAGCACCAGGGTGTACGCGTCGATCGTCCACTGTAGACCGGTCACCGAGGCGTCCAGGTCGTGGCCGATCGCGGGCAGGGCGACGTTGACGATGGAGATGTCCATCACCACGACCACGATGCTGGCGCAGCAGATGCCCAGAACAAGAAATCTGCGATCGCTCATGCACTGACGCTAGGATTTAGAGCGTGCTCGAAGTCAACCCGCGCATGGGCCTGACCATCGCCGAGGCCGCCGAACACAGCGGCGTCAGCGTGCACACCCTGCGCTACTACGAACGTGCCGGTCTCGTCGTCACACCCGTCGAACGCAACAACGCCGGCCGACGCCGCTACCACCAGCTCGACCTCGACTGGATCAAGGTCTGCACGAAGCTGCGCGCCACCGGCATGCCGATCAAGTCGATCAAGCGCTACGCCGAGCTCGTCGCCGCGGGTCACGGCAACGAGAAGGAACGCCTCGAGCTGATGGAGACCCACCGCGACGAGGTGCTCGCCAAGATCGCCGAGCTCGAGGAGAACCTCCGGCTGATCGACCACAAGATCGACGTCTACCGGGGCCGCATGGCCGCCGGCGACGCCGACACCTTGTGGGCCCCGCGCTAGACGGGCTTGCGAAGCAGCGCGCAGTACATGGCGTCGGTGCCGTGCAGGTGCGGCCAGAGCTGGACGTCCGGGCCGGGGCCGAGGTCCGGCACGCCGGGGAAGAACTCGCGGGCGTCGAGCTGCTCCGCCTTGTTCTTGCGCACGACGTCGCCGACCACGCCGACGGTCTCCGACAGGTGCGGTGAGCACACGACGTAGGCGATGATCCCGCCCGGCCGGACCAGGGCCAGGGCCGCGACGAGCAGTTCCCGCTGGAGCTTGGTCAGGTCGCCGACGTCGGACTGCTGGCGCCGCCACCGCGCCTCCGGGCGGCGGCGCAGCGCGCCCAGGCCGGTGCACGGGGCGTCGACCAGGATCCGGTCGTACGACTCCGGTTCGAAGCCCGTGTCGCGGCCGTCGGTGACGTGCACGGTCACCGGCAGGCCTTCGGTCGCCTGCTCGATCAGGCGCGCCCGGTGCGGCGCCTTCTCGACCGCGTCCACGACCGCGTCCTGCAGGCCGGCCAGGGCGCCCAGCAACGCCGCCTTGCCGCCCGGACCCGCGCAGAGGTCGAGCCAGCGGGTGTCCGGGCCGGTCAGCGCGGGCCGGGTCAGCGCGAGCGCGCACAGCTGGCTGCCCTCGTCCTGGACCCCGGCGAACCGCTCCCGCACGGGTTCCATGTCGCCCGGGTCGCCGCCACCGGCCTCCAGGCGGACGCCGTAGGGCGAGTACGGCGCCTCTTCGCCGCCGGTGATGGCGGCCAGCTCCTCCGCGGAGATCTCGCCGGGGCGCGCCACGAGGTGCACGGCGGGGCGCTGGTCGTCGGCCTTGAGCGCGGCCTCCAGCTTGTCGCCCTTGTCGCCCAACGAGTCCGCGAACGCGCGCGCGATCCAGCGGGGGTGCGCCGTTGCCACCGCGAGATAACCGATCGGGTCGTCCGCGCGGTTGGGCGCGAGCTTCTCCACCCACTCGGCCTCGGTCAGCTCGCCGACCTTGCGCAGCACGGCATTGGCGAACCCGGCGAGCCGCGAGCCCGCGTCGGACCGCGCGAGGTCCACAGTGGACGAAACGGCCGCGTGCGGCGGGATCCTGGTGCGCAGCAACTGGTACGCGCCCAGCCGCAGCACGTCCAGCAGCTGCTTGTCGATCTGCGACAGCGGGCGGTCGGAGCACTCGGCGATGACCTGGTCGAGCCACCCCTGCGCCCGGCACGCGCCGTACGCCAGCTCGGTCGCCAGCGCCGCGTCCCGGCCGCTGATCCGGCGTTCGCGCAGCAACCCGGGCAGCACGAGGTTGGCGTAGGCGTCCCGGTCGCGGACCGCGCGCATCGTGTCCAGGGCGGCGCGGCGGGCGGGGTCCTCGTGCGGCGGCCGCGGCGCCGAGGTCTCACGGCGGCGCGGCGGGTGCGCCTGGCGGGGACGGGATGGCCGGTGTGTCACGTGAGTCGTTCCCCTTGCTCGACCCGAACGCCACGCGCCCAGTCGGTTGCTGCCATCCGCTTCTTGCCTTGCGCTTGAACCTCGCCGAGCTGCACCGGCTGGGTCGCGGTGCCGACGAGCACGCGTTTGCGCTCGACCCGCAGCTCGCCCGGCGCCAGCGCGGCGGTCTCGACCGTCTTGACCGGTCCGAGCTTGAGCCGTTCGCCGCGGAACTCCGCCCAGGCGCCCGGTTCCGGCGTGACCGCGCGGATCAGCCGGTCCACGGCGATCCCCGGCTGGGTCATGTCGATGTGCGCGTCCTCGACGGTGATCTTGGACGCGTAGCTGACGCCGTCCATCTCCTGCTGGTCCACCGCGCGCAGGGTACCGTCCTCGATGCCGTCCAAAGTGGACACCATCAGCCCGGCGCCCGCCCCGGCGAGCCGGTCCAGCAGGTCACCGGCGGTGTCGGCGGACCGGATCGGCTCGGTCAGCACGCCGAACACCGGTCCCGCGTCGAGCTCCTTGACGATCCGGAACGTGCTCGCCCCGGTGATCTCGTCACCCGCCCGGACGGCGGCCTGCACCGGCGCCGCGCCCCGCCAGGCGGGCAGCAGCGAGAAGTGCAGGTTCACCCAGCCGAACCGCGGGATGTCCAGCGCGACCTGGGGCAACAGCGCCCCGTACGCGACGACCGGGCAGCAGTCCGGCGCCAGCTCGCGCAGCCGGTCCAGGAACTCCGGCTCCTTGACGCGCTGCGGCGTGAGCACCTCGATGCCGTGCTCGTCGGCCAGCGCCCCGACCGGTGAGCGGACCACGTGCCGGCCGCGGCCCGCGGGCGCGTCAGGGCGCGTGACGACGGCGACCACCTCATGGCGGTCCGACTCGATCAGGGCCCGCAGCGTCGGGACCGCGGGCGCCGGGGTTCCGGCGAAGACCAAGCGCATGCTCAGAAGCCCCCGAACATCGCGTGCGGGTTCTGCTTGATCACCGGGGCGGCGCCGTCGAACCAGGGCGCCTGGCGGATCTCCCGCATGGCCAGCTTGCGGGTCTCCGGGTCGAGGCGGTCGAGGAACAGCACGCCGTCGAGGTGGTCGGTCTCGTGCTGGATGCACCGGGCCAGCAGGTCCGTGCCCTCGATCTCGACCGGCTCGCCGTGCGCGTTCCAGCCGGTCGCGACGACGTTGCGCATCCGCCGGGTGTCCCACCGGAACCCGGGGATGGACAGGCAGCCCTCCTCGCCGTCCTGGCACTCGTCGCCGACCGCGTTCCAGGTCGGGTTGATCAGGTGACCCGCGAACCCGTCACAGTGGTAGGTGAACACCCGCAGACCCACCCCGAGCTGCGGCGCGGCCAGCCCGGCGCCCCCCTCGGACTCCATCGTGTCCCACAGGTCCTGCACCAGCGTGCGGAGCTCCTTGTCGAAGCTGACAACCTCGTCCGCGCGGGTCCGCAGCACCGGGTCCCCGAAAAGCCTGATCGGTTGGATGGTCACAACGGACAAGTCTACGAAAGACAACGCAGCGGCCGCGCCGGGGCGACGGCCGCTGCGGGCTCTTCGGACATCAGGGACCCCCAGTGCCGATCAGGCCAGGGCCCTCGGTGACCTACTGGGTGCGGATCCGGGGAGTCCCGCTGGGCAGGGTGGTGCTGCCGGTGACGGTCTGGCCGGTGCTCTTCTGGAACGTCACGTCCCAGCTGCCCGTGCTGCGCTCCATCTTCACCCCGTCCAGTGACGCGCCGGTGGTGTCGTTGGCCAGGAACGCCGGGCGGCCATCGGACTTGTCGAACTGGACGGTGCTGTTGACGAACTTGACGCCCTTGGCGTGCCGGATCCAGAACGCGTACGAGGGCCGCACGCCGAAGGTCCGCGGCGGGTAGGCGTCGGGGCTCTCGGGCGGGTTGCGGTCGGCGTCGGAGGCCGGGTGGCCGCCGGGGAACGTCATGTTCACGTTGTCCAGCGTCACGTTCTCGATCGGCGAGTCGGTGCGGCCCGCGATCGTGCTGGAGTACTCGTCGTCACCGGCCACGTCGACCGGCGTGGTGAGGTTGGTGCCGGTGACGTTCTTCAGCGTGATGTTGCGGATCTTGCCGGCCGGCGGGCTGCCCGGGCAGCGCGAGCGTTTGCCGATGTGCATGAACACCGCCGAAGCGGTCTTGGTCAGCTTGACGTTCTCGTAGGTGACGTCCTCGATGGTCGCGCCATCCATCGACACGATGCCGATGCCCGCCTTGCCCGCGCCGGTCACGGTGACGTTCTGGAACTTGATGTTCCGGAAGCTGCCGCAGGTCTCGGAACCGAACTGCAGCGCGTTGTTCTCCTTGGACAGCACCGTGGAGTCGCGGACCACGTTGTTCTCGCTGACGAACGTCTT
>CBIMJO010000261.1:0-9218 GCA_966244135.1 uncultured Actinocrispum sp.
AATGTGGACGTTCGCGCCGTACAAATCGTCCAGCAGCACATTGCCGGACCGCTCATAGGCGACATCCGACCGCAGCACGGATTTCGTCAGGATCAGCTCACACCGCAGGCCCAGTTTCGCGCACACCGCGGCGGTCTGGCGGGCGTGGTTGCTCTGCAGGGCACCGAACGTGATCACGGTGTCCATACCGGACTCCCGCGCCTCGCCGATCAGGAACTCCAGCTTGCGCAGCTTGTTGCCGCCCACCCCGAGGCCGTTCACGTCGTCGCGTTTGACCAGGATCCGCGGCCCGCCAAGGGCTTCCGACAGCCGCGGGCAGTCCTCCAGCGCGGTCGGCCACTGCCCCAGCACGACCCGGGGATGCCCGGAAAGGTCGATCGCCATCAGTCCAGCGCCTTGCGGATGTCGCCGGCGTACTGCTCGGCCTCCTCGTCGGACTCGTACTTCGTGCGTGGCCAGAAGAAGCCACGCAGCCCGTCGCCCTTGGTCCGCGGCACGACGTGCGTGTGCAGGTGCGGCACGCTCTGGCTGACCACGTTGTTGATGGCGACGAACGAGCCCTGCGCGCCCAGCCCGTCCTGCACGGCGGCGGTGATCCGCTGCACGAACCCGAAGTACCCGGCCAGGTCCTTGGCGGGCAGGTCGGTCAGGGTCTCGATGTGCGCGGCCGGGGCGACCAGGACATGGCCCTTGAACACCGGCCGGATGTCCAGGAACGCCGTGCCCACCGGCTCGGCGGCGACCACGAACCCCGGCTGCCGGCCGGCGATGATCTCACAGAACAAACACGCCATTCGCTCACCCTAGTGGTCTCGCCAGTGGGTCAGCCCGCATGCTGATCGCCGCGTCGCCCCGAGGTGGATGCGCGCGCATGTCCGGGCCGCGTTCACTCGATCCGGCCACCCGAGTTGTCCGGCCCCGGCCGGGCCGGTATGACGACCGGGTCGAAGAGGAAAGGTGTTCCGCACAGTGAGTTCCCACGCGATGTCCGCTGCCCTCGCGATCATCGGCGGCTGCGTGCTGGCCGCTTTCGCGTTCCTTCCGTTCGTGGTGGTGAGCTACCGCCGGCGCGGCGAGCTGGGCTTCGGGCGGACCCTGCTCGCGTTCGGGTTCCTGGTCTACGGCCTGGCCATCGTGACGTACACGCTGCTGCCGTTGCCGGACCTCAATGCCGCCTGGTGCGCCGCGCACGAGTCGCTGCGCCACCCGCAGACGAACGTGCTGCAGTTCATCGCCGACATCCGACGGGAACAGCACGGCGCCGGGTTCTCCGCGTTGCTGCACAACCCGGCGTTCCAGCAGATCGCGTTCAACATCGCGCTGTTCGTCCCGCTGGGCGCGTTCCTGCGGCAGTTCTTCCGGCGGGGACCGGCCGTCTCGGTGCTGATCGGATTCGGGGTGTCGCTGCTGGTCGAGTGCACCCAGCTGACCGGCAACTGGTTCCTGTTCCCCTGCCCCTACCGGCTGTTCGACGTCGACGACCTGATCGCGAACACCCTGGGTACGGTCGTCGGCGTGGCGCTCGCGCCAGTGCTGCGGGTGCTCGGCGCGCGTGAACCTGCCGCCGCGCCTGGGGAACCGCGACGGGTCACGGCCTGGCGGCGGTTGCTGGGCATGCTACTCGACCTGGTGTCGGTATACCTGCTCGGCGCGCTGCTGGTGACCGTGACCCGGCTGACCGCGTACCTGGTGTTCGGTGTGGACCCGAACAGCCAGGTGTGGCAGGAAGGCATCGACGTCGTGCTCGGCGTGTGGTTGCCCGCCTTGGTGTTGCTGTTCGTGCCGTCGATGCGCGGCGCTACCGTCGGGCAGAACGCCGTGCGGCTGCGGCGAGTCCGGGCGGACGGCGAGCGGCCGGGAGCACGCGGACTGCTCGCGGCGTTGTTCGGCGGGGGCGGCTACTTCGTCCTCACCGGACTGAACACAATGGACTCGTCGCTCTTCGGCCCGGCGCCCGCGCTGATCGCCTTGCTGAGCTTCATCCTGATCTGGCCGCGAGCACACCGGGGCCTGTCCGGCTACGTCGCCGGTCTGTACATAGTGGACTCGAGGGGCGGCGCGAACCGCCCCTCGGCCCCGGCGGTCAGCGCCGGCCCAGCCACATCAGGCCGTCGGTGATGAACTTGTTCTGGTCCGCGCTGGCGAACGTCGACGAGGTGCCCTGACCGTTCGACCCCACGGCGTCATGGCCGAAGTTGGCGTAGAGCATCCGGTAGTTCTTGTTGGTCCACATGATCGGGTAGCAGCCGCTGCGCCAGGACTGGTTCGGGTCGGTGCCCAGCGGGAAGCTGCGCGGGTTGACCGACGCCGGGATCTGGATGTTCGAGTTCTGCCGCAGGTCCTTCGACCAGCTGTACCACTCGCTCACCGACGAGGTGATCACCGCGGGCAGGTTCTTGGTCGACAGGTGGGTCCGGTTGGGAATGTCGAGGATGGCCGACGTCGGGCCCCACGTGTTTCGAGTAGCGGCGGCGGCGATGACCGGCAACTGGCGCCAGTACCGAAGGATGTTCAAGCACCGCGCGGCAACGCGGTGCGGCTACTGTTCACGCCCGCGTTCGTCCGAGGCGCTGCCAGGTGAGTCCGCACCCGGACGGACGGCGATCGCCCGGGGATCCGCCCGCCGGTCCTGGTTCTCCGGCTGGTCCGGCCACGTCCGCACCGAGACCTGCCCGGCCACCGGCCGTTGGCGTACATATTGGACTCTCGCACCCACAGGACACCTGACATCGCTTCGACGAAATGGACGGCCGAGGGACGGCCGGAACCGCCCCTCGGTCTGCAAGGGTCAGCCCAGCGCGTTCACCCGGAACGACTGGGACGCGCTGCCGTTGCAGGTCAGCTGCACCAGCTGCACACTGTCCGCGGTGGACCCACCCGGCACCGTCAGGCACTTGTTGGCGTGCCGGTTGACGAAGTGGAAGTAACCGCCGGTCTCGGAGACCGGTTGCCACTGCTGGTTGTTGCCGCCGCCGTACGCCCACAGCTGCAGCCCCGCATTGTCCGCTGTGGACACTCCGGTCACGTCGATCACCTGTGCCGCGTTGTTGCGGTTGTTCACCCGCGTGAACCCGGAGGTGGTCGGCTGGAACTGGAACTGCTGGGCGTTCGAGCTGTTGCAGGTGTACTGCTGGATGACCGTGCCGTTGGCCGAGGCCGCGGCGCGGGCGTCCACGCACTTCGACGTGCCCTTGTTGATCACGCTGTACCAGGCGGTCGGCGAGATCGGGCCCGCCGGGTCCGGCGGAACCTGGGTGCCGCCGCCCAGCCACATCAGGCCGTCGGTGATGAACCGGTTCTGGTCCGCGCTGGCGAAGGTGGACGAGGTGCCCTGGCCGTTGGAGCCCACGGCGTCGTGGCCGAAGTTGGCGTAGAGCATCTTGTAGTTCTTGTTGGTCCACATGATCGGGTAGTACCCGCTGGTCCACGCCTGGTTCGGGTCGGTGCCCAGCGGGAAGCTCTGCGGGTTGACCGAGGCCAGGATCTGGATGTTCGGGTTCTGCCGCAGGTCGTTGGTCCAGCTGTACCACTCGCTGACCGACGAGTTGATCACCGCGGGCAGGTTCTTGGTCGACGGGTGGGTGCGGTTCTCGACGGTGAGGATCGCCGCCTCCGGTCCCCAGGTGTTGTTGCGGAAGTTACCGCCGCCCAGGAACGTGTTGTGGTACCAGGACCACTCGTTCGCGTTCGTGGTGAACGCGGACACGTGGAACCCGAAGAAGCCGCCGCCGTTCTGCATGAAGTTCTGGAAACCGGTGCGCTGGGCGGCGGAGTGCGGCAGGTCGTCCAGGAACATGACGACCTGGTACTGCGACAGCTGCGAACTGTTGGCCAGCAGGTCCCAGTTCTGCGTCGCGGTGTAGCTGAAGTTGTTCTGGGCGGCCAGGTTGGTGAACCAGGGGTTGGCCTCCTTGACGTACGCGATGTGCCCGGAGTCGAAGTTCCCGTTGTAGAACGCGATCACCTTGAACTGCGGCGCCGCCGAGGCGACGGTGGGGATCGACATGAATCCGAGGAACAGCCCGAGCACGGCCAGTGCCTGCATCAGTTTTCTGATGCCCCCGCTTTTAGGCATGCAGGTACCCCTTCGGGATATCGGCGGCGCTGAAACTGGCAGGCAGGGACCAGTACCGACAGCTGACGGTGACACAGCGAGACCAAAGCGTACGGTGGTCTATACCATTCTCGCAAGACGCCGATGAGAGCAAACCCGGCAGGCGTGCTCTACGCTCGGTGAGTGACGGAGGTCCAGCATCACGAGCCGCACGAGGACACCGGGGCGCGGCTGAACTGGTTGCGCGCGGGCGTGCTCGGCGCGAACGACGGGATCGTGTCCACCGCGAGCATCGTGCTGGGCGTCGCCGGGGCCACCACCTCGGTGCCACAGATCGTGACCGCCGGGCTGGCCGGCCTGTTCGCCGGCGCGCTGTCGATGGCCGCCGGGGAATACGTCTCAGTCTCCAGCCAGCGGGACGCCGAGCGGGCAATGCTCGACCAGGAACGCCGGGAATTGAAGGAAATGCCCGAGTACGAGCTGACCGAGCTGTCCGAGATCTACGAGCAGAAGGGCCTGAGCCCGGAGCTGGCCCGCGAGGTCGCCGAGCAGCTCACCGCCAAGGACGCGCTGGCCGCGCACGCCGAGGCGGAGCTCAAGATCGACCCCGACGGGCTGACCAGCCCGTGGCAGGCGGCCTTCGCCAGCTTCGTGGCGTTCACCGTCGGCTCGCTGCTGCCGTTGCTGACGTTCCTGATCCCGAGCGGCGACTTCCGGGTGTCGCTCACCGTGGCCACCGGCGTGCTCGCCCTGGCGCTCACCGGGTCGGTCAGCGCCCGGCTCGGCGGCGCGCCACGCCTGCCCGCCGTCGTGCGCAACATGGGCGGCGGAGTCGTCGCCATGGCCGTCACCTACGCCATCGGCCACCTCGTCGGAACCGCCGTCGGCTAGCGCTACGACCCGAAGGTGATGTGCAGGCGGAAGCGGTCCGGGTCGAGGATGCTCTCCACGTACTCGACGAACTTGCCGTCCTGGTCGCGCGACAACCGGCGGGTGCGCAGGAACCGGTCTCCCTCCTGGTGACCGAGCAGCCGGGCGTCGTGCGCGCTCAGCCGGATCACCTCGGCCCACTCCTCGCCCACCTCGGGCACCAGGCCGACCGAGCGCAGATCGTCGTAGATGTGGTCGACCTTGCCGCGCTCCGGCAGCTCGGCCAGGCCGCCGATGGCCGGGATGCGGCTGCGCTCGATGGAGATCGGCGCTCCGTCCACAATGGTGCGCACCCGGTCGATGGCGACCATGGTGGCCGACTCGAGGCCGAACAGGGTGGCCAGCTCGGGTTCCTCGACGACCTCCAGCAGCACCACCGTGGTCGAGGTCCGCACGCCGTTCTCGGCGAGCGCCCGTGTCCATCCCAGACGGTCGTCGATGGCGCGGTCGTCGAACGTGACGAACGAGCCCTTGCCGGAGTGGGTCGCGATCAGGCCCTGGTTGCCCAGCTCGGTCAGGGCCTGGCGGACGGTGTTGCGGCTGACGCCGAACCGGGCCGCGAGCGCGTTCTCGCCGGGTAACTGGGCGCCGTTGGGCAGCCTGCCGACCTGGATCTCCCTGGCCAGCTCCGCGACGATGTGCTCGTGCTTGAGACGTCCGCTCACAGTTCCTCCTGCGCCCGCACCCGGCCGCGGCCGGATACCAGTGTCACCACGAACCCGATCACCAGTGCCACCAGGACACCCAGGTTCGCGCCCGCCCATGCCCCGCCCAGCCCGAAGGGATCCAGCAGGTAGCCCTGCCAGGACAGCCACGCGGCCGACGTGTTGGTCACCAGGCCCCAGCCGATCGCGGTGCCCGCGAGCACCACGGCGATCGCGGACCAGCGGACGTCCCCGTAGCGTCCGTTCGGGTCATACAGATCCGCCTCGGTGTAGTCCTGCCGGCGTAGTGCCACGTCGGCCAGCATCACGCCGCACCATACCGCGATCGGCACACCCAGCGTGATCAGGAACCCGGTGAACTGACCCTGGAAATCATTGGCGAAGAACACCACGTAGATGGTGCCCAGTACCACGACCACTCCGTCCACAAAGGCCGCCGCGTAGCGCGGGATGCGGATCCCCAGCGCCAGCAGGGTCAGCCCGGACGAGTAGATGTTCAGCACCGCGCCGCCGACCAGCCCGAGCACCGCCACCAGCGCGAACGGCACCAGGAACCAGGTCGGCAGGATGGTCGCCAGCGCCCCGATCGGGTCGGCGCCGATGGCCGCGCTCAGGTCGCTGGACGAGCCCGCCAGCAGCAGGCCGAAGACCAGCAGGATGACCGGCGCGAGGGAGGATCCGAAGGTCGTCCAGCCGATGACTCCTCGGCTGGACGAGGACCGCGGCAGGTACCGGGAGTAGTCGGCGGCGGCGTTCACCCAGCCGAGGCCGAACCCGGTCATCAGGAACACCAGCGCGCCGATGACGTTCTGCGCGGAGCCGCCCGGGATGGCCGACACGACCCCGAAGTCGATCCGGCTCGCCACGAAACCGATGTAGATCACCGTCAGCACGGCGGTCACGAGCGTGATCACGGTCTGCATGCGCATGATCAGGTCGAAGCCCAGCACCCCGCCGGCGACCGTCAGCACGGTCACCACGAGCAGGGCGATGATCTTCGTCGTGTTGCCGCCGCCCCAGCCCAGGCGTTCGAACACGGTCGAGGTCGCCAGCGTGGCCAGGATGGTCAGCACGGTCTCCCAGCCGACCGTGAGCATCCACGAGATCAGCGAGACCAGCCGGTTGCCGCGCACGCCGAACGCCGCGCGGGACAGCACCATGGTCGGCGCCGAGCCGCGTTTGCCCGCCACCGCGACGAACCCGCAGAGCAGGAACGACACCACGATGCCCACCAGGCCGACGATCAGGGCCTGCCAGAACGAGATCCCGAAGCCCAGGGCGAACGTGCCGTAGCTCAGGCCGAGCACCGAGACGTTCGCGGCGAACCACGGCCAGAACAGCTGGCGCGGCGTGCCCTTGCGCTCCTCGTCGCTGATCACGTTGATGCCGTTGGCCTCGACCTGGAACGGCCGGACCTCGGCCGCGGCCGGCGCGGCGGTCGTCTCGTTCGTCATCAGAGCCTGCTCCCTGATCCGGTTCAGACCTGTTCAATCAAGTGGACGCTAAGCCGTCCGGCGCACACCGTCAAGAACCATTAGCAGGCAGTGATGGCTTCGATTCAAGCGTCCATGCCGAAGAGCACCCGGGCATTTCCGTGGTTGATCGCGTCCCGGGTGTCGTCGTCGACGTCCGGATAGGCGTCCAAAGTGGACGCGAAGTAGCCGATGAACGGCTCGGGCGCGAACGGCCAGTCGCTGCCGAACAGGACCCGCCCGGGCTTGGCGAAGGCCAGCAGGCTCGGCAGGGCCGCGGGCGAGGCGGACAACGCGGTGTCGTAGTAGAAGTCGGCCATGGTGTCGAGCACCTTGGCCGGGTCGCGGCCGGTCATCGCGGCGACGATGAACCCGATCCGGTGCGACGCGTACGGCAGGAACCCGCCCGCGTGCGACAGGATGTACCGGACGGCCGGATAGCGGGCGGGTACATCGTGCATCACCAGGTTGGCCGCGGCGCGGGTGGTGTCCAGCAGGAAGTCCGCGGCGAACGCCGGGATCCCGGGCACCTCCGGCCCGGGTAACTCGTTCGGGTGCACGAACACCACGGCCTCGCGATAGTCCAGTTCGGCCATCACCGGGTCGAAGGCGGGGTCGCCCAGGTAGGTGCCGAGGCTGTTGGCCAGCAGGATGACGCCGTGCGGGGACAGCTCGTCGAAGGCGTGCGCGATCTCGGCCAGCGAGGTGTCCACATCGGGCAGGGTCAGGGTGGCGAAGAAGCCGAACCGGTCCGGCCGGTCCTTGACCAGCTCGGCCAGGAACTCGTTGACCTCGCGGGCGATCCGGCCCGCCTCGGCCGGGTCGCCGAAGTTCGCGCCGGGCGCGGAGACCGACACGATGGCCTTGTCGATCCGGTGCGCGTCCATCATCGCGATCGTGCCGGCGACGTCCCAGGCCGGCAGGTCCCGCCCGCCGGCCGCCTCGATCCCCTTGCCGCGCAGGACGGACACGTAGTCCTTGGGCAGCGCGTGATGGTGCACATCGATTCGCATGGCATCGACTTACGCCGCCGGTGCCCTGCCCGTCAACGGTGCAGCCCGTCCAGCATGACCTGCAAGATCATCTCGCCGGCCGGGGTGGGCTCGCCGCGGATGAGCATGTTCATGAACACCGCGATCTCGGTCAGCGTGACGTCCTCGCGCAGCGCGCCTTCGGCCTGTGCGGCCGTGATGAGCCCGTCGAACAGCTTCAGCCAGGTCTCGCGGGCCTGCTGGAGGTCCTCGTTCGCGGCCACAGCCGCCGGCATGCCCGCGCACAACGCGTCCTGCAGCAGACCCAGCCGGAACTCCGCCCAGCCCCGCAGGAACCGTTGCAGGGCCGCCCAGGCGTCCGGTTCCTCGCCGGCGGCCGCTTCGGCCATCGCCGCCAGGCGTTCGAACACGTCCAGCGCCACCGCGATCAGCAGCTCACCGCGGTCCGGGAAACGCCGGTAGAGCGTGCCCACGCCGACCCCCGCGGCCCGCGCCACCTCCTCCATCGGCACGTCCGGCCCGCGTTCGACGAACAGCACCCGTGCCGCCTCGACGATCTGCTCCCGGTTGCGGCGCGCGTCGGCCCGCAGCGTCTTCATTCCCGATCCCGTCATGTGGACGATCCTCTTCCGGTTAGGGTAGCGTGGCCGACGAACCGGAAGAAATTCATCCACTTATGGGGGTAGGTCATGCGGATCGGGCTGTTCATCGACGACCGCGGCAAGGCACTCGACGAGTACCTGGCCGCGGCGCGGGCCGCGGTGGCCGCGGGCATCCAGGAGCTGTGGCTGGGCGACCGGCTGGCGTGGGATCCGTTGACACTGCTGGCGATCACCGGCCGGGAGATCCCCGGGATCCGGCTCGGCACCGGCATCATGCGGACCTATCCACGGCATCCGATCGCGCTGGCGGACCAGGCCCTGTCGGTTCAGGCCGTGACCGGCAACCGGCTGGTTCTCGGGGTCGGGCCGAGTCATGGGGCGATCATCTCGGGGCAGTACGGGTACTCCTTCGACAAGCCGGCGCGGCACGTCCGGGAGTACCTGAGCGCGCTGCTTCCGTTGCTGCGTGGGGAGAACGTGGCCTATCAGGGGTCGGCGCTGTC
>CBIMJO010000262.1:0-9217 GCA_966244135.1 uncultured Actinocrispum sp.
CTCGACGGCCGCATCGACATCGGCTACGTACGGCTGCCCATCGATGAGACCGGGCTGCGCGTGATCCCGGTGTACGCCGAGCCACGGGTGGCGGTCCTGCCCACCGGCCACCGGTTGGCCGGCAAGGAACAGATCACCGAAGCCGACCTGGCCGGCGAGCCTCTGTTGTGGGACTCCGACTCAAGCACACAGCCCACGCGCCGCGCGCATCCCAACGCCGGGTATCTGGTGCGCGGGGTGGACGAGACGCTCGAGCACGTCGCGGCCGGCCGCGGCATCTCGTTCCTGGCGCGTTCGGCGACCGTGTTCTACTCGCACCCGAACATCAGCTACGTACCCGTCTCGGACGTCGCGCCCGACCAGGTGTGCCTGGCCGTGGCGGCATCGCGCACCTCGACGGTGGTCGACGACTTCGTCGCCGCGGCCCAAGCCACGGCCGCGATCACCGCAGAGTGTGGCAACTATGAGATGTGGCAGCCTCAAGGCCCGCGATAACACGTCTTCGAGGCCGCCGCGGACCCTCACCTCGCCCTGGCTGAGCCGGTGGGCGACGCCCGAGGCCGCTCCTTGGTCCGCAACTGATCGACCGAAGGATCCGGATGCAGGACGCCTCGACGAGATCGACGCCCACAGACCCCACCTGGACACCCAGCGCCAAGGAGCTGGCTGCCCGCATGACGACCTACTGATCACCGATTCCGCGTATCACTGCTGGTCAGCACTTATCCGCCGGAAACTTCCTCGATGCTACGGCGACCCCTACAACGCGACCCGCAAGACCTGCCCGACCTGTTGGGAAGCGTTCGTCGCCACCGGCCGACAAGCAAATCCCGGCTCTACTGCTCGCGCCGGTGCAAACGCACCGCCGCCGAGAGGTCGAGCGCACCACGCCCGCCTCCGCCACCCCCAGGCCGGCAACCGGATCGCCGAACGCTATCGAGAAGCTGCAGAACGCATCGCCGGCATCACCCTGTTCTCGCTTGGCCTATACCTCGTCGCGCAACGCACACTCTCCTGAACGCCAGACAGTCGGCGTGTCGACTTGCTTGGTGCAGTGAAGTTCCGAGCGCGCCACAGGCGACGTCATCGACTGGTGGGTCGCCGACAGCCTCCGGCCCGGCCACCGCCACGTCGTGGGTTTCGCAGCCGAGTTGTGTTGTGGACGCGCCGGCCAGGATCGCGGCGAGGCCGACGTGACCGGTCAACGGGTGGGCGCATCCAGGCGCAACCACGGTCGACCCGACCGAACGCCCCGCGTTGGTGACCACCGGCCCATTCCGGATTGTCCGCAACCCGGTCTACGCCGCGGCCGTGGGTGACGGTCATCGGGCTCGAGCTGACGGTCTCGAACCTCGTCGCGGTCATCGTCGGCTGCCAGGCGCAGGTCCGGGTGATCGAGGAGCCGTATCTGCGCCGCGTCCACGGCACGGCGTTCGCCGTCTGCACCACCCGCGTCGGCCGGTTCCTGCCTGGGCTCGGTCGGGCGCATGTCGGGTCTTCGAACTTAACCGTGCCCGGTGGGCACGGTCCGCTGTCGGGGTATCGCCGAACCCCGATCGGGAGATGCATAAAGAATTCATATAAAGCTGCTATGCTTCAGGTGTGAGTCGCCGAGACGTCGCGCACGGCGCTTCCGATGCCATCGGGTCAGCCCTCTACGGTCTGGCCACCAGGGCCGTGAGACGTCTTCCCCGCGACATGAGCCTGACGTCCGCTGCCACCTTGGCCACCCTGGACAAGACCGGGCCGCGACGGATCACCGATCTGGCGGTGGCCGAGGGTGTCACCCAGCCCGCGATGACCGTCCTGGTCCGGGTGATGGAGGAATCCGGGCTGGTCGAGCGGAAGGGCGATCCGTCCGACAAGCGGGTCACGCTGGTGTGCCTGACCGAGGCCGGCGCGTCGTACGTCCGGACGCGACGCCAGGCGGGCGTCGACGCGTACGCGCGGTTGATCGACGAACTCACCGGCGACGAGGTCGGGGCCTTGGCAGCAGCCCTTCCGGCGCTGCTGCATCTGGCGGAGCTCGAAAGCCGCGCCCGAGAGGAGTCGGACCGGTGACCGCGGCCCAGGCTCACGACCAGCCCATGCGCACTGCCCTGATACGTTCCGAGGCACGTCTGCTGGTCCCCGCCCTGATGTTCATCGCCCTGGTCGTGGCGGCGGTCGCCAGCCTCGGGACGCCGCTCATCACCAGCGTGGCGACCACGTTCCACGTCTCCCTCGACAGCGCGCAGTGGACGCTGACCATCGCCCTGCTCAGCGGCGCCGTCGCCACTCCCGTCCTCGGCCGGCTCGGAGCCGGTCGGCACCGGCGGGCCACGATTCTCGCCACGCTGGCGATCGTCGTCGTCGGCAGCGCGCTCACCGTGCTGCCGCTGCCGTTCGCCTGCCTGCTCGTGGGCAGAGCGGCCCAAGGCGTCGGACTCGGTCTCACGGCGCTGATGATGGGCGTGGCCCGCGACCATCTTCCCGAGGAGCGCAGCGCGGCCACGATCGCCCTGATCTCAGTGGTCTCCATCATCGGAGCCGGCGTCGGCTACCCGCTGGCCGCGCTGCTCGCCGAGTTCGGCGGACTGCGGGCCGCCTACGGCCTCGGCCTGCTCGTCATCGCCATCGCCTTCGTGACCGCGTGGCGCTCCATGCCCGCAGCTCCCGAAGGCCGCTCCGCTCACGTGAACGTGGCCGGTGCGCTCGTCCTGGCGGGTGGACTGCTCCTCGTCCTGTTCCTGGCCGGCGAGAGGAGCCTGTGGAGCCGACACCTCGCAGTGGCGGTGACCCTTGCCGTCGCCGCCGTACTCCTGCTCTGCGTCTGGACCGTTTCCGAACTGCGAACCAAGACACCCCTGGTCGACGTCCGGGCGGTACGGCACCCGGCGGTCGCCGGGGCGAACATCGCCATGTTCGTCGGCGGGAGCGGCATGTACCTCCTGCTCACGCTCATCACCCGCTACGCGCAGACGCCGCACAGTGCCGGCTACGGCTTCGGACTGACCACCTTCGTGGCGGGGCTGGTCCTCATCCCGTTCTCCGTGCTGGGGTTCGTCGCCGGCAAGCTCACGCCGCGGGTCCGGATGCGGATCGACGGCCCCCTGCTCCTGGCCGGCAGCGCCGCCATCGTCGTCGGCGGGTTCGTCCTGTTCGCCACCGCCCGGTCCAACCTGGCCGAACTGCTCGCGGCCATGGGCGTGCTGGGCTTCGGCGTCGGCAGCTTCGTGGCCGCCATGCCCGGCGTCATCCTGGCCGTCACCCCCAAGAGCGAGACGTCGAGCGCCATGAGCTTCAACTACGTCGTCCGCAGCGTCGGGTACTCCCTGGGCAGCGCCCTCGGCGGCCTGATCCTCGCCGCGGGCACCGGCCCCGGCCACCTCTTCCCCGACGACAGCGCCTACACCACCGCGGCGCTGGTCGGCATCGGCGCCATGGCGATCACGACGCTGACAAGCCTCGCCCTCGCCCGCCGACGCTCACCCGAGACCACCTCGTAAGTCAGATGCACTCATCCCAACACTGGAGGTTCCATGCCCAAGGGCTACTGGGTCAGCGTCTACCCCACCATTTCGGACCCCGAGAAGCTGGCTGCCTACAACAAACTGGCTGGTCCAGCCGTCCGGGCCGCGGGCGGGCGGACGTTCGCCCGCGGCGGCAGCCGGGTCGTCGCACACGAAGCCGGAATCGCCGAGCGCGTCGTCCTGATCGAGTTCGACAGCTTCGAACAGGCGGTCGCCGCATACGAGAGTGCGGCCTACCAGGAGGCGCTGGCCGTACTCCCCGACGGCTTCGAGCGCGACTTCCGCATCATCGAAGGCCTCGACTGACGATCGAGGCCGCGTCGGCGACGAACACCAAGCCGACTGCCGGGATCCGGCCCGGTTCGAGATCTACAGTGAACCACTCGGCTTCTCGCTGCACATTGGAGTGACCTGGTGCGGTGGCAGGAGCAGGTGCCTCCGCGGGAGGCGGAGGTGTTGGCGGCGATCCGCGGTCATCAAGTCCGACGCCCAGATAGCGGCTCGGCTGCAGTTGTCCATCCGTACCGTGGAGAGCCACGTGTCGTCGCTACTGCGCAAGGCCGGCGTCCCCGACCGTCGGTCTCTCACCGCGCTCGTGGGACGTGAACACGAGCGAGCTCCCGCAACGTCTGATGATCAGCGATCGACACCAGCGCATCGTCACACACCGATCGCGTGTGAGCGCCAGCATTAAGACGGTTCGTCAGCGGAACCACGGCGATCCGCCCTCCCGCCATCCACCAGAACACGATCAACTCGGCAAACGCGGTGACAAAGAAATCGCCGGAGTCGTGTTCTTGATGATTTGCGTGGCTCACGAAACATGGCATGAAGCCCTCCGATGGACGGCAGTCCTTGCATGGAGATGTCGAAACGTGTTTGTGAGTTAGGTCACTGCTCGGTCGCGGTCGGATAGGGATGACGTCGGCGCGGGGGTCTGCGAGTGCACGCCGGAACCATCGGACAGCGTTGTTGTGGTCGAAACCAGTACGGTTGCCTCGCATGACCGGGACCGAGACCGAGATCACCGCGGGTCACATCCGCGACCTGCTGCGGGATTGGCATCCGGACCTGGCCGAGCTGTCCCTCCGCGCGGTGGAGGGCGGCTGGGGCAACCAGATGTGGCGCCTCGGGGACGAGCTGGCCGTGCGGATCCAGCGCATGGACACCAACCCCGATCACTGGCTCAAGGAGCGCCGGTGGCTGCCACTGACCTCCTCGGCATGACGCAGCACAGCCAGGCGCCCGTTCGCACGCCCGACCAGGTCCTTCTCACTCCACATTCGCTCAGCCATGGGCCTCCCTTGATCAAGAGCCCAGACTGTCAACAACCTCCGTCAGTTTTAGATCCATGTCCGGGCTTTGCGATGCATCAGGACATCGGCGACAGTTATGCGTCACGCCTTTGGTAAGGCATGCGGCGTCCCCAGCGCCTTTGGTCGATTCAGTGAAGCCCGCGTGATACGCGTGTGCTCCCGAGCTCGCGCGTTCGCGTCAGGAACGAAGGGTGCGCAGGCCGGTGCGGATTTCGCTGACCAGGATCTCGGGCACACCCCCGCCAGCTACCTCACCCGCTGGCGCATGGATCTGGCCGCGCAACACCACCGACCCCATCGCCCGATCGGTCGGCTACATCTCGGAATACGCGTTCAACCGGGCGTTCACCCGCACCACTGGCAACCACACCCGGCCGCTATCGAACCCGACATCGCCACGGGGAGGACGGAGACCTGACTATCCAATGAGGACTCGACCACGACGGCCGCCATGCTGACCGGAGACTGGCGAATACCGTGTGGTAGGAATGGCTCGGAGCAGGACATTCGCATGATCAGGCTGCGACAGACGGTCTCCGGATGTCTGCGCACTCTGACCGGGGCCAGGCAGTTCTGTGCGATCCGCAGCTACCTGTCCGCCGCCAAACATGGCAAGCACTTCTTCGATGTCCTCGCCATGCTCGCCGAGGACCGACCCTGGCTGCCCGCGGTGCACTGACGTGACCACTGCAGCCACATTGCCCGATCGGTCGAATTTCGTCTACCGCATATCCGCACTTTTGGCTTGTGTGGTTTGGTTCGGCACAGGCAAGGGTCTATTTCCGTGGGACAACGCGGGGGGAACAGTCGTCGCGGCCGAAGACGGGTCGCCATTCTGTGTGTGCTTGTCATGGTGTTTGCGCTGGCCGTGTCCGTCATGGCGGCTGCGGCCCGGGCGGAGTTGACCGCGCCCGCTCCGTTGCAGGTGTCGGTGGCCGGGGTGAATGGGGTGGTGCGAGCCACCGAACCGGGGTTGTCGTGTGCCGATGGCGGGGAAGGTTCCTACCGGCATTACTTTGCTGAGTCGAGCCTTGCGCCTGGGGTGATGTCGCGGCTGGCCGGGACCGTTCGCGCCACTCTTGACGTGCACCATGACGGCGCCGACGCGTTGACTCGCCCGCGGCCCAACGCTTTCCTGCTCGGTGATGAGAACCACGTGACGCTGGCCAACCAGCGCGGCTCGGTGCAGATCCGGCTCCAGCGGGGCACCTGCGGGGCGCCGGCGCTCGACTTCGACGGCACCACCGCGGTTCTCCCGTCGCCGCAGGGTGGCTGGGACTCCACTGGGCTGACCGGCACCGGCGCCTATCGCGACATCACCGGCAGCGGCACCTTCGGGTTCAGCGCCGAGCTGAACCCCGGTGCGAACAACGCGTGGTCGCTGCAACTGAACGGCACGTTGAACGTGCTGCAGCCCGGCATCCAGGCGCGGATCGAGCGGACCTTCTGGGGCAACCTCGGTCTGGACTATGTCAGTCGCGTGGTCACCGTGGTGTACCGCATCGGCAATACCGGTGCCGGCGATTCCTTCGACGCGCGCTTCACCGGTGCGGTCGGTGCGTCCGGTGCGCGGGCCTGCAACGAGCCGCCGAGCCAGCTCGACACGTGCCCGAATGGCGCGCCACCGCAGCAGAAACTCGGCGATCTCGCGAGCTGCGCCGATCCCGCCCTGCCGACCAGTTGCGACACAGAGCTGATCACCGTTCGCTACCACCTGCCGCTACTCGGCGGGCCGTGCGCGCTGATCATCCTCGGCTGTCAGTTCGACAGCACCGTGCAGACCGATCTTCCGGACGCGCTGGACAGGCCATCCGCCCAGCAAAAGACCCTTCGAGTGCGGGCGCCGGACCTTCCTCCGCCGCTGTAGGAGCCTGCCATGACAGACCAACCGCAGCGGCGACCGCTCAAGTTCCTTGCAGCGGGCGGTATTCTCGCCGCGCTCACGCTGACCGGCCTCGGTGCCGCGCTCGGTGGGATGTTCAGCAACACCGCCGTATCGGTTCGAGACCGAGTCCAACGGCCACCACGGTAGCTTGCTGAATCTGCAACTCGGCCAGCCGGGCGTGCCACAGGTGCCGATCCCGGTGGACGTGGACGGCGACCTGCTGCCTGACGTTGAGGTCGCGGTGAACCTCATCGACATCTCGGGCCTGGTCAACAACCCGCCCCACCCCGGCGCGATCATCGCGCCCAACATCGAGATCATCCGTGACCCGACCGCGGTCGCCCGCTGCCTTCCCCTGGCAATCCTGGACAAATGCTCGCCGCCGTTGAAGATCCAGGTCAAGCTGACCATCAAGGACCTCGGCAACCTGCAGGAGGACAAGGTCCTCCAGTTCGGCTACGACACCGGCAACAACGGTTCGCTGCCCAACTGCGCGCAGGCACCGTGCGCGGACGACAAGGGCCGGGTCGGTTCGATCCCGCCCTACTGGAAGGCGACGCTGGGCGGCCTCGACGACTTCTTCAACCCGCTCACCGCCACCATGAGCACCAAGGGTTTCGCGGTGCTGGGTCAGGCCGGCAACAACATCGACCCGCTGCGGGTGATCCAGGGCTACGAGGGTCCGCTCGACATCGTCGGCAGCCTGGGCCGCGCGGACGGAATCACCAGCAGCGAGAACGGTTTGCTGGGCAAGCTGGCGAATCTGCTCGATCCGCGGGACGACGTGGCCGCCGACCTGCGCTTCGGCTATCGCCCGTGGCCCGGCGACGTCACGGTCACCTTCGGCAGCGACGACGCTGGCCGGCATGTGACCTACGAGCACAGTCGCAAGGACGAGGTCGATCTGGACACCCGGATCGCGTTGTTCAACCGCACCGGGAACCTGGTTGACGCTGACGTCTACCAGGCGCGGGTCGACCGCCTCCCGCGCCGGATCGGGCTGGACTTCAACCTCGGCACCCAGTCCGGCACCGCGCGCTACGACGCCACTTCCGATGGCCGGCTACCCGATGTCCACATCGGGGCGTTGAGCGAGAAGCTCCAAGTGATGACGAGAACTGAGGCGCGGCGCGTCCCCGAACTCAGCCGCAGACTTGACCTCCGGCTGGCCGGCGCGAACCTCGCGGTGGACGCACGTCTGTTTCTCGGGCTTGGTGAGGAAGACGTTGACGTCGCGCTGGTTCCCGTCGCCGCGCCGATGTTCGCCGACGCCGACATCTCCGCGCTGCCGGCGCGGATCGGTGCGGACTGGTCGATCCCAGCTACCGGCCCGGCCAGCGCGCTGTTCTGCGCCGGCCCGATCACCAACGGGACCTGTGACCGCGCGGCTGTCGGCATCGGCGCCGCCGAGGCCAACATCCGCAACTTCTATGGCAATCCGCGCCGCCTTGGCTCGTTCGTGCCTACGGAGCAACAGAACCTGACGTTCCAGACCGCCGTCGGCGGCGAGTTCGGCCCGGAGTCGCGCATCGGCGGCCGGGTCGACCGGGTGCGTGAGTTGTCCTTCCACCAGGCCGATAACGGGTTCGATGCCGACGCCAAGGTCGGCGACGGCGAGCTGCCGTTGCAGGTACACGTGGAAAGCGACGACCGTGGCGACACCACCGGCAGCCGGCTGCTGGCCGACGCCGTTGTCAGCCCGCTGCCGGACTCGCTCACCGCGTCCTTCCGTGAACCGGGGGAGGACCAGCGGGCGCAGCCGCTCGAACTTCACTACACCGCGTCGAAGTCGATCGACGTCAACTCACACCTTGAGCTTGCCAAGCCCGGCACGCCCGCGGTTCCCCAGTGTGGCAGGCAGGACACGATCTGCGCGGACTTCAAGGCCCGCCACCTGCCGGCCGACGTCACCACCAGGGTTCGCTCGTTCAAGTCCACTTCGGACATAGGTGCGCCCGGCCAAACCTTTCCCGAGGACCGCATCGAGATCGACGCGATTCCGCGACCGGGTGGCGCCCGGCCGGACTTCTTCGCCGATGTCGTCGTGGGGCAGGACGATCCGAGCCCGGCCGGCTTCACCGGTGACCTACCGCTGGCCGCGCACGCCGAGCTGCTCGGATATCCGGAGCACGTCCGGATCCGCACCAGGGGAGGGGTCGACGAGGGCCTGGACCGCGTCGAGGTCCACGCCTGCGATCGCCAGTTCGACGTCTCACCGCCGGTGTGCCGCGCCGGGACGGAGAACGGTCGGATCGGCTCGGTTTCCTTCTCCGCGCGCAACTGGCTCACCCGCCCGGCCGACCTGCCGATCTTGGTGCCGGCCAGCCCGCTCTACGCGACGCTTGCCGCGCGCGGTGTGCCGACCACGTCCGACGTGATCCTGTTCGAGGCGAGCGGCAAGGTCACCGACATCGCCGAGCTGCAACTACGCAACACCGGCAAGACAATCGGGGTGCGCAGCCGCATCGGTGGCGGCAAGGACTTCACCGCCACCGCCGATCTCG
>CBIMJO010000263.1:0-9215 GCA_966244135.1 uncultured Actinocrispum sp.
TGCCGCACCACCTCCCGCTCCAGCGACGCCACCTGCCGGGCCCGCCGCCGGGCCGGCTTGCCGGACACCCGCTCGCGTTGCGCCGCCCGCCGCAAAGTACGCAGCTCGTCGATCTTCCCGGCCAGCACCGGGTCGTCGATCGCCGGCATCGGCTCGTACCGGTACACCTGTGCGCGGGTCCGCTCCAGCCAACCGAACAGCTGCCGCGCGCTGGTCCGCCGCCGTTCGAGCACCAGCCGCACGGCGAGCTCGCCCAATTCCCTACCGTGGATGGCGGTGGCGCACACCAACTCCAGCCCACCCATCCGGTCGCGTGCCTGGCCCAGCTCGGCCAGCCCGGCCAGCGCCTGCGCGAACGCCTTGCGCCGGTTGCCCTCCGCCACGGCCAGTTCCGCGCGGCTCAGCCGGACCAGCATGCGCTGGTCGATCGTGGTCAACGGCCCCGGCTTGCGCAGGCCGCGCAGCAGTTCGTTGGCCCTGTCAACGTTGTCGCGCCGCAACTCCAGGCGCACGGCCAGGGTCTGGGCCAGCGCGGCCTCGTCGAGCAGGCGGAACTCGGTCAGCTCGGCGGCCATCGCGACCGCCCGGGCGGGCAGCTTGGCCGGGACCTTCCGCTCGTTGAACGCCCGCGCCACGTCGACCCGCAGCTCGATGAGCCCGGCCAGCGCCGCCCACGCGTCGCTGCCGCGCCGCTTGAACCGGCGCCGCGCCGACGCGGCAAGGCGCCGTGCCAGCCCCAGATCGTCCTCCAGCAAGGCCGCAGTGGCCCGGACGGCCTCCGCCTCGGCCAGGTCCTGCTGGACGCCTTGTTCGCGCAACTCCGGCAGGACCTCGTCGAGCCCGCGTCCGGCCTCGTCGGCCAGGCCGGCGGTCAGCAGGGCCTGGCCCTGGTCGATCCGCAGCCGCCCCAGCATGCCCGGCCCGAGCTCGAGGTAGGCGCGCTCGGCCTGTTCGTAGCACCGCAACGCCTCCGGCACGTCACCCGTGCGCAGCCGCAGATCGCCGAGCACGTGCCGCGCCCTGGCCAGCTTCATCAGGAACCCGTGGTTCTGGGCCAGGTGGATCGCACGGGTGAGCGCCCTGATCGCCGGCGCGACCCGGCCGAGCTCGACGTAGGCGAAGCCGAGGTTGGCGATCGTGCCGACCAGCGAGTCGGTCATCCGCACCGGGTCGTCGGTGCCCAGCCGCAGCGCGCGTTCCTTGTGCGCGATCGACGACTCCAGCAGCGGGATGGCCTCCTCGTACATGCCGACCCGCAGGAAGATGCTGGAGTGGTTGCCGTCCACGATCCCGCTCAGCTCCGAGCGGATCAGGCCGTCGTCCAGGCCGGTGACCCGCGGCCGGACCGCGTCCAGCCGCCTGATGCCGTCGGCCATCGTGCCCAGCTCGGACTCGATGTAGGCCAGGGTGACCTGCAGCCGGATCCACATCCGGAACCACTCCGGGTCGGCCGCGCCGTCCGGCACGCCCTCCAGGATCTTCAAGGCGCGCAGCAGGAATCGGTGCTCCACCGCCTCACGGCCGGCGTGCCCGGCCTCCAGGCCCCGCGCGTGCAGGTCCTTGGCCTGCTCGACCGCCTCCGCCGGAGTGGGTGGGCGCTTGGGGGCACGACGGCGCGGCGCGGACACCTGTCTATCAGAACACACCCCGGAAAAAGTCGGTGCCAGTCGATCGAGTGATCGACTGGCACCGGGCGGCTCGGACTCCCCGTCGCTGTCAGGGGCCGGTGGGCTGGTCGTGGTTCACCGGACCGTCAGTGGTGGCCCCGCCGTCGTCCTCGCCGTCCCCGGCTTCGACGACATCGTGGTTGACCGGCCCCATCGGGCGGTCGAGCTTGTCACCCGCGGGCAGCACCACGTCGTGGTTGACCGGGCCGGTCGGGCGCGTGCTGGTGCCGCCGCCCGCGAAGGTCTGGATCACATCGTGGTTGACCGGGCCCTGCGGCCGCATCGGTGTGCCGTCCGGGTTCTTCGGTTTGCCCGGCAATTCCAGGTCGAAGTCCTCGGATTCGGTGGTGGGGTTGGACATGCTTTTCCTCCCTCGTTCGCCGTCCTGTGAGCGGCTCTCCCCGATATCGCGTCGTGGGCGGCGGTACGACGCAAAGTGATCACATCCGGTTCCCCCCAACGGAACCACTGCGAATCTACCGCACGAATGGAGGCATGGGAATTACTCGGAGCAATGAGATCTGGGCTCGTTTACTCCGATTGTGACGAAATCGCGGCGATCAGAGGCTAACGTTTGTCAGAACCGTTATCCGCTGCTCGGTGAGGTCGTTCATGGCCGAGCGCACGCCCTCGCGGCCGAACCCGGATCCCTTTACCCCGCCGTACGGCATTTGGTCCGCGCGGAACGACGGAACGTCACCGATGACCACCCCGCCGACGTCCAGCTGCGCGCCCGCGCGCGTGGCGGTCTGGATGTCGTGCGTGAAAACGCCTGCCTGCAGGCCGTACGCGGACTCGTTCACCTGGGCGAAGGCCTCGTCGATATCGTCCACAACGGACACGGCGAGTACCGGGCCGAACACCTCCTCGGTCCACACCTTGCTGTCGTGCGGGACATCCACCAGCACCGTCGGGTCGACGGTGGTCCGGTTGTGCCCGCCGCCGGTGAGGACCTTGGCGCCACGGGACGTAGCCTCGGCGACCCACTCCGTGATGCGTTCGGCCGCGGCCACGTCGACGACCGGGCCGACCTCGACCTCGGGGTCGTGCGGGTCGCCGGTGGGCAACGCGCGCACCGCGTCGACGAGTTTGCCGATGAACTCGTCGGCGTGCTCGCGGGTGACCAGCACGCGCTGCACCGCGATACAGGACTGGCCGGCCTGGTAGTTGCCGAACGTGGCGATCCGTCGCGCGGCGAAGCCGAGGTCGGTCCAGTCCGGACAGACCACGGCGGCCGCGTTGCCGCCGAGCTCGAGGACGAAGTGCTTGCGCGGGGCCATGTCCATCAGCGACCAGCCGACCGGGCCCGATCCGGTGAACGACACCACCGGCAGCCGCTCGTCGCGCACCAGCGCGGCCGTCTCCTCGTTGCCCACCGGCAGCACGGAGAACGCGCCCTCGGGCAGGTCCGTCTCGGCCAGCAGCTCGCCGAGCACGAGCGAGGACAGCGGCGTGCGCGGCGCGGGCTTGATGATGATCGGCGCGCCCACCGCCAGCGACGGCGCGACCTTGTGCGCGAC
Organism: uncultured Actinocrispum sp.; assembly: GCA_966244135.1. Classification (GTDB taxonomy): domain Bacteria; phylum Actinomycetota; class Actinomycetes; order Mycobacteriales; family Pseudonocardiaceae; genus Kibdelosporangium. The sequence continues at coordinate 3,188 of CBIMJO010000263.1, forward strand.
CAGGTTCAGCGGGAAGTTGAACGGCGCGATGCCCAGCACCGGCCCGTACGGGAACCGGCGCACCAGCGCGACCCGGCCCTCGGTGCCCGGCTCGGTGTCCAGCCGCTGCAGGTCACCGCCGGACCGGCGGGCCTCCTCGGCGGCGAACCGGAAGGTCGACACCGCCCGGCGGACCTCCACCGTCGCCCATTTGAGTGGTTTTCCGTTCTCGGCCGTGATCAGCTCGGCGAGCTCCTCGGCCTGGGCGGCCAGACCCCGGGAGACGTGCTCCAGCGCCTCAGCGCGCACGTGCGCGGGGGTGGCGCGGAACTGCTTGGCGACCGCGTCCGCGGCGGCGACCGCCCGCTCGATCTGCTCCGGTCCGGGCACGGCCACGGACGCGACTTCCGATCCATCGAACGGGTGGGTGACGGTCAGTGCGTGCACGCCCTGCTCGGGGCGTCCGGCGATCCAACACGGGCGAGGCGTGGGCGTGTACGCATCCATAACGTGCACGTTAGTCACTCCACCGAGTGCTCTTTCAGGCACTCCCAGTAAACGCTTACCCCCCACACGGTTGATCTTTTGCCGAGGCTGGGATGCTTGACCTGCGTACATCCAGTTTTCCGCGGAGGAGTGGTGCAGTGTCCGACGCCAACGCCCGGCCCGTGCTCGTGGTCGACTTCGGCGCCCAGTACGCCCAGTTGATCGCCCGCCGGGTGCGTGAGGCGCAGGTCTACTCCGAGGTCGTGCCGCACACCGAGTCGGTCAAGGACCTGGTCGCCCGCGACCCGGCGGCGATCATCCTGTCCGGCGGGCCGGCCAGCGTGTACGCCGAGGACGCGCCGGCGGTCGACCCGGCCCTGTTCGAGACCGGCATCCCGGTGTTCTCCATCTGCTACGGGTTCCAGGCGATGGCCCGCGAGCTGGGCGGCACCGTCGAGCCGACCGGGATCCGCGAGTTCGGGCGGACCGAGCTGACGGTGTCCGGCGGCATCCTGCACGAGGACCTGCCCGGCAAGCACCCGGTGTGGATGAGCCACAACGACAGCGTCACCAAGGCCCCCGAGGGCTTCACGGTGACGGCTGTGTCGGACGGCGCCCGGGTGGCGGGGTTCGAGGACGTCTCGCGGAAGTTCGCCGGTGTGCAGTACCACCCCGAGGTCGGGCACTCCCCGCACGGGCAGGAGGTGCTGCGCCGGTTCCTGCACGAGATCGCGGGCATCCGTCCACAGTGGACAGTAGCGTCCATTGTGGAGGACCAGGTCGCGGCGATCCGCGCGCAGGTGGGCTCCGGGCGGGCGGTCTGCGGTCTGTCCGGCGGCGTCGACTCCGCGGTGGCGGCCGCCTTGGTGCAGCGGGCGATCGGGGACCGGCTGACTTGCGTCTTCGTCGATCACGGGTTGCTGCGGACCGGAGAACGGACTCAGGTCGAGCGCGATTTCGTTGCGGCCACTGGGGTTCACCTGGTGACGGTCGATGCCCGGGAGCGGTTCCTCACCGCGCTGGCCGGGGTGACCGATCCCGAGGAGAAGCGCAAGATCATCGGCCGCGAGTTCATCCGCGTCTTCGAGCAGGCGGCGCGGGACATCAAGGCCGAGGGCGACGTCGACTTCCTCGTGCAGGGCACGCTGTACCCCGACGTCGTCGAGTCCGGCGGCGGCGCGGGCGCGGCGAACATCAAGTCGCACCACAACGTCGGCGGCCTCCCGGACGACCTCGCCTTCAAGCTGGTCGAGCCGCTGCGGACGTTGTTCAAGGACGAGGTGCGGCGGGTCGGCCTGGAACTGGGCCTGCCGGAGACGATCGTGCACCGCCAGCCGTTCCCCGGCCCCGGCCTCGGCATCCGCATCATCGGCGAGGTCACCCAGCACAACCTCGACATCCTGCGCGCCGCGGACTCCATCGCGCGCGAGGAGCTGACCTCCGCTGGTCTCGACCGGGACATCTGGCAGTGCCCGGTGGTGCTGCTGGCCGACGTGCGAAGCGTTGGCGTGCAAGGAGATGGACGGACTTACGGGCATCCGGTCGTGCTGCGGCCAGTGTCCAGTGAGGACGCCATGACCGCCGACTGGACGCGCCTGCCCTACGACGTCCTCGAGCGCATCTCCACGCGCATCACCAACGAGGTCCCCGAAGTCAACCGCGTGGTCCTCGACGTGACGAGCAAACCCCCCGGCACCATCGAATGGGAATGACACCCATCCGAGCGAACCCCGTGCGAACGGCCCACTCGCACGCCTCATTCCCGCTCTTACCCCTCCCACCTCGATAGACTGGCACCGGGGCGCCCCCCGAGGTGGGCGGGGGCCTGCGTTTCCTGGGATGACAAGGCAAAGAAAACCCCTGGTGGCGGTGCCACCAGGGGTTTCTTTTGTGTGTGAGCTAGCGGTTTCGGCGGCGGACGGAGCTGCCGAGGAGGAGCAGGCCCACGAGGACCGCACCGCCGGCGAGCAGCCACCGCGGGTCGAACGAAGGCAGCCAGGTCCGGCCGTCGGTCAGCACGTAGGCGGCCATCAGGAGGGTCGCGATGCCGGCCAGCAGGGTCAGCAGGTCGAGGCGCTTGCGCTCCGGGGTCTCGTCGTGGTCAGCCACGGTTCACCTCCACGGTTCCTGAGCTGGCGCGGGCGTTGATCGTAATCGTGGGGCCTCCGAGTCCGTCGGTGCCGTTGTCCTGCGTGCTGAAGTGGATGTCCGCGCCGTTCTGTTCCTGGCCGAGGCATTGGACGGAGCCGAAGCTGGTGTCGCACACCACCTCGACGTCGGCGTTGGTCGGTACGCGCACGGAGACGTTGCCCAGGCCGACGTTGAGGTCCGTGACGACCGTGCCCGTGGTGATCTGGGTCAGGTCGAGGTCGATGGAGCCGCCGCCGATGTTGTACGACGGCAGCACTTCCTGCGCGGTGGTGGGGTGCAACGAGATGTTGCCCCAGCGCTCGTCCAGGACGTTGCGGCCGTCCGGGCCGGTGGTGTTGGTCAGGACGAACCCGGCCAGCGCCAGCGGCACCGCGAGACCGATCAGGCCGCGCCCGCCGCCGACCATCGACCCGAACACCATCCCGATCCCCAGCACCGCCAGCACGATGCCGACGATGTGCGGCGCGGACAGGTAGTTCGTGTACGGGGACACCAGCCACAGGCCGCCGCCGACGGCCAGTGCCGCGCCGAGGGTGATTCCGCCGACCTTGGTCGAGCGGCGCCGTTTAACGGGCGGCTCGGGTTCTGGCGTGGCTGGGGCGGGTTCGGGCAGGTCCCATGCGAACGGCGCGGCGCCGAGCGGGTCCCACGCGGGTGGGCTGGTGCGCGGCGGCTCCGGCAGGGTGACCGTCTGCGCGTCCATCTGCGGTACCCCCAGGGGCAAGGTCTGCTGTGGCGGGACCGGGTCCGTGGGCCGCGCGGAGGTCTGCTGGCCGAGCGACGAACGACTGCGGTGCAACAGGTAGAGCGCGATGAGCAACAGGATCAGGCCCACCAGGCCGGTCCCCGTGCCACTGAACGTCCAGAACGAGAACCCGATCGCGGTCATGCACAACAGCACCGTGAAGAACGTCGACGTGCTGCTGCGGCCCTGGTTGATCAGGCCCATGAAGGGCGCTTCCTCGTCGTTCTGCTCCGGGAAGAACAGCCAGCCGGCCAGGTACAGCAGGACGCCCGCACCGCCGTAGAAGGCCGTCACCACGAACGCGACCCGCACGATCACCGGGTCGATGGCGTACCGGTTGCCGATGGCCGCCGCGACACCCGCCAGCTTCCGGCCGCGGCGCGGCCTGCGCGGCCGGCTGTTCCAGAAGTCCTTCAGCGTGTCCTCCGCGCCGGCCAGCGGATGGGGTTGCTGTCGCTGCGTTCCACTCACGGTAGCCAGGATGCAGCGAAAGGGCCGCTGACCACATCAGGGCACGCCCCTGAGCTTGTCCCCGGGGCGTTCCCTGATGACCGGGTTGCCCCGGCGTGTGACCATCTATACGTGGCTTTGCAGCTCAGACGCGACACCGACCTGACCGCGGACCCCACGGTCCCGGAGATCGAACGGCTCTACCGCAGGAGAAACGGCCGGACGGTGGCCGGGATCGCCGGTGGCCTGGCCGATCACCTGGGTGTCGACGTGCTCTGGGTGCGCCTGGTGTTCGCCGCCGCGGCGATCGCGGGTGGCGCCGGGGTGATCGCCTACGGGCTGCTTTGGGCGTTCGTGCGGCAGCAGGACCCCGACGTCGAGACCGCGCCCGTGTCGACGCGGGAACGCCAGCAGGCGATCGGCCTGATCGCGCTGGCCGTGGGTGCCGCGCTGGCGATCGGCTCGTTCGGCGGGACGGTGAGCGGCTGGGCCGCGGCCGCGCTCGTACTCACCGTTGTCGGCGGCGCGATCATCTGGCGCGAGGCGGACGAGGCCCAGCGCCGCAAGGACAAAGACGGCCACATGTTCTCCGGCGCCGGCCGGTCCGTGCTGGTGCGCGTGCTGTCCGGGGTCGCCCTGGTGATCACCGGTGTGGTCGGGTTCCTGCTCGAAGCCGCCGGCAACCTGAACACGCCGCAGTTGTTCATCGTGGTCGTGCTGACCGTGCTGGTCGGCGTCGCGGTGATCACCGTCCCGTGGTGGCTGCGCCTGATGCGCGACCTGAGCGACGAGCGCCGCCGCCGCATCCGCACCGAGGAACGCGCCGAGATCGCCGCCCACCTGCACGACTCGGTGCTGCAGACGCTCGCGCTGATCCAGAAGCAGGCCGACGCGCCCCGCGAGGTGCTGCGCCTGGCCCGCGGCCAGGAACGCCAGCTGCGGACCTGGCTCTACGGCCCCTCCGGCTACGGCCGTGACGAGAACGTGAACAACGGTCCGAGCCTGCTGTCCGAGGCGATCGAGATCGCATGCGGCGAGGTCGAGGACACCTTCGCGGTCAAGGTCCAGCAGGTCGTCGTGGGCGACTGTGAGCTGGACGAACCGCTGACCGCGATGGTGCAGGCGACCCGTGAGGCCGCGGTCAACGCGGCGAAGCACGCGGGGGTGCCGGAGGTGAGTGTGTACGCCGAGGTCGAACCCGATCGGGTGAATATTTTCGTCCGGGACCGGGGCAAGGGCTTCGACGTGAAGGCGGTCGGTGAGGACCGGCATGGCCTGACGGACTCGATCAGGGGCAGGATGGACCGCAACGGGGGATCGGTCCGGCTGCGTACCGCCCCCGGTGAGGGCACCGAGGTGCACCTGGAGATGCCCAGGAGCGCGGTGCGGACCGCGGGAAGAGAGGCCAAGGCGTGAGCGAGACCGAGAGCGGCACCAGGCGGGTGCGGGTCTTCCTGGTGGACGACCACGCGTTGTTCCGGGCGGGAGTCCGAACCGAGCTGGACTCGATCACCGACGAGGTCGAGGTGGTCGGTGAGGCGGGCACGGTCGGTGAGGCGGTCGCCGGGATCTCCGCGAAACTGCCCGACGTCGTCCTGCTGGACGTGCACATGCCGGATGGCGGCGGGGCCGAGGTGCTGCGCCAGATGCGGCAGACCCACCCGGCCATCACGTTCCTCGCGCTGTCGGTGTCCGACGCCGCGGAGGACGTCATCGCGGTCATCCGCGCGGGTGCGCGGGGGTATGTCACCAAGACGATCTCCAGCCAGGAGCTGGTCCGGGCGGTCGTGCGGGTGGCCGAGGGCGACGCGGTGTTCTCGCCGCGGCTGGCCGGGTTCGTGCTGGACGCGTTCGCCGACCGGCCGGGTGCGGCCCCGATCAGCGACCCCGAGCTGGACCTGCTGACCCCGCGCGAGTGGGACGTGCTGCGGCTGCTCGCGCGCGGCTACGCGTACAAGGAGATCGCGTCCGAGCTGTACATCTCGGTGAAGACCGTGGAGACGCACGTGTCCAGCGTCCTGCGCAAGACGCAGCTGTCGAACCGGTACGAGCTGTCCCGGTGGGCATCGGATCGCCGTTTGGTGTAGTTGTCGGGAATTTCCTACTTCCGACGGTTATGTCCCGATAACGGCCTTTCTATCCACCCAGGTCTACTCGTTCATGGCATCCCTGCAGTCCTCCGCCGGCGGCCACTCCTGTGGTGGCTCGCTGATCAAG
>CBIMJO010000264.1:0-9207 GCA_966244135.1 uncultured Actinocrispum sp.
CGTTGCCCTGACCGGGTTCCCGCACCTGCGGCCGGTCTGTCCGTTGTGGACGGACGTACGGCGTGGGCGAGCGGCAGCCTCGGCACGGTCCTGCGGACCACCGACGGCGGCCGGACCTGGCAGAGCGTGGGCCCGCCGGACACCGCGGACCTGCAGTTCCGGGACATCGAGGCCTTTGACGCCAACCACGCGGTGATCCTGTCGATCGGCAACGGCGCGGCGTCGCGCATCTACGTCACCGCGAACGGCGGCAAGACATGGCAGGAGACGTTCCGCAATCCCGACGAACCCGCCTTCTACGACTGCGTCGCGTTCTTCGACCGCCGCAACGGCCTGGCCGTGAGCGACCCGGTGGACGGCAAGTTCCGCGTCCTCGCGACCAGCGACGGCGGCATGAGCTGGAAGGTCCTGCCCAGCGACGGCATGCCCGCCGCCCAGCCGGGTGAAGCCGGGTTCGCGGCGAGCGGACAATGCCTGATCACCAAGGGCCGCAAGGACGCCTGGATCGGTGCGGGCGGCGGTGCCAAGGCCCGCGTGTACCACTCCAAGGACCGTGGCCGGACGTGGACGTTCAGCGAGACGCCGTTGGCCAGCGCGGAGCCCGCGGGCGTGTTCGCGTTGGCGTTCCGCGACACCCGCACGGGTATCGCGATCGGCGGCGACTTCAACGACCCCGACCCGGCCGTGCACGCGCTGGCGACCACTCGTGATGGCGGCCGGACCTGGCGCGAACCACCGCAGGCACCCCGGCGGTACCGCTCGGGCGCGACCTACTTGCCTTACCTGACAACCGGAATCATCGCCGTCGGGCCGAGCGGCAGTGACATCAGCTGGGACGACGGCAACCACTGGCACCAGTTCGACGCCGGCAGCTTCGACACCGTCGACTGCGGCGGCTGGGACGGCGCCTGCTGGGCGGCCGGCGAGAAGGGCCGCATCGCCAAACTTCGCTGGTAGAAAATCGTTTCCGACGGGGACCGTGGCGCTGCTACGGTCCCCGTCGTGTTCCCCATGACCGATTCCGCGACGCTCGCAGGTGCATACCTGCCGGGCGCGGCGTCGGCATGGCTGGACGGCGCCCGAAGCTGACCCTCCTCCTCTTCGCACTCTTCCCGCGAAACCACCGGAGGAGGGTCGAGGTGTCGCCGGTTTCGCGCGTCCAGCCCACATTCCAGGGGACTTTCGATGACCAAGCAACAGTTCGTGCGGACCAAGCCGCACGTCAACATCGGCACGATGGGTCACGTCGACCACGGCAAGACCACCCTCACCGCGGCCATCACCAAGGTGCTGTCACAGCAGGGGACCGGGACCAAGTTCGTCGCGTTCGACCGGATCGACCGGGCGCCGGAGGAGGTCGAGCGGGGGATCACGATCAACATCTCGCACGTCGAGTACGAGACCCCCACCCGGCACTACGCGCACGTCGACATGCCCGGGCACGCCGACTACGTGAAGAACATGATCACCGGGGCCGCCCAGCTGGACGGCGCCATCCTGGTCGTGTCCGCCGAGGACGGTTCCATGCCGCAGACCCGCGAGCACGTCGTGCTGGCCCGGCGGATCGGCGTCGAGCACATCGTGGTCGCCCTGAACAAGGCGGACATGGTGAGCGACACCGACCTGCTCGACCTGGTGGAGCTGGAGATCCGCGAACTGCTGACCACGTACGGCTTCGACGGCGAGGCCGTGCCGGTCGTGCGGGTGTCCGGCCTGCGGGCGCTGCACGGCGACCCGGTCTGGGAGCAGCGGATAGCCGAGCTGCTGACCGCGGTCGACGAGCACGTGCCGGTCCCGGTGCGGCGCCTGGACCTGCCGTTCCTGATGCCGGTGGAGAACGTCATGACCATCACCGGCCGGGGCACGGTCGTCACCGGCGCGGTCGAGCAGGGCACCATCCGGGTGGGTGAGCAGGTCGAGGTCGTCGGGCTCGCGCCGACCATGACCAGCGTGTGCACCGGCCTGGAGATGTTCGGCAAGTCGCTGGAGCACGCCGAGGCGGGCGACAACGCGGCGGTGCTGCTGCGCGGTGTCAAGCGCGACGAGGTCCGGCGCGGGCAGATCCTGGCCCGGCCGGGCAGCATCACGCCGCACCGCCGGTTCCGCGCCGACGTGTACGTGCTGACGGAGAAGGAAGGCGGGCGGCGGACGCCGATCATGGACAACTACCGCCCGCAGTTCCACTTCCGCACCAGCGACGTCAGCGGCGCGATCCGGCTGGACAGCGCCATGGTGCTGCCGGGTGACAGCGTCGAGTTCACTGTGGACCTCGGCAAGCCCATCGCGCTGGCCAAGGGGCAGGGTTTCGCCATCCGCGAAGGCCGCCTCACGGTCGCAGCGGGCACGGTGTCCGAGGTGCTCGACTAGCGGCAGTGCTGGCCTAACGGCGGCGGATCACCAGGTGGGCGGAGTCCACGCGAGGGGCGGGGCGGAAACTGCAGGCAGGTATCCGCCTCGCCACTCGTATGTCGAACTCCCTTGCCCACAAGGCGGTCTCCTTCGTCCGCCCGTCGGCGACCCGCTTGGCGAACCCCCACTGCACGACGAGATCGGCGGCCACGAACGACCGCCGGGCCAGGAGTCTTCTGACCAGAAACGTCGACAGCGAGTAGGGAATGCTCGAGACCACGGAGAACTCCCTGCTGGGCAAGGGAACTGTGCGCAGGTCGGCGTGAATGACCTGGACCTGCGGCCGGTCGGCGAACCGCCGCGTCAGCTTGCGGACGAACGCGTCGTCGCGTTCCACGGCCAGGATGCGGGATCCGGTGGCGGCCAGGGGAGCGGTGAGCGTCCCCGGCCCGGCCCCGAAGTCGATCACGAGATCGCCGGGACCGAGGTCGGCCGAGCGGAGCAGGCCGCGGATGACCGCCGGCGCGCACAGGAAATGGACCCCACTGGGGTTAGGGCGGGACAAGGTCGGCTCCAAGCGCCAGAGATGGGAGATGAGCGCTGGTTGGTGGAGGCGACCACGAAGAACCGGACCGTCGGGCCCGGGTCGGTACTCAGAACAGGTGCCGCGGACGCCTCAGCTGCTGCGCAGCCGGACGATCATCAACATGGCACCGAAGAAGCAAGCTCCCACGTATTCACGCTAACAACCGGGGGCAACCGGTTTATTGCCCGTGCGGCTAGAGTTACTCGCGGGTACGAAGGGAGCGTCCATGGCGGACATCGGGACACTGCTGTCTGAGATCGTCGGCACCGAGCATGTGCTCACCGGGGACGCGATCAGCGAGGACTATGCGCACGACGAGGCGTTGAGCCGGGACCCGGTGCTGCCGGCGCTCGTGGTCCGGCCGGCGAACGCCGAGCAGGTCGCCCAGGTGCTGAAAGCAGCATCCGAGCAGGGGATTCCGGTCACCGCCCGCGGGTCGGGCTCGGGCCTGTCGGGCGCCGCCGCGCCGCGACCCGATGGTGTGCTGATCTCCTTCGAACGGATGAACGCGGTCCTGGAGATCGACACGGAGAATCACGTCGCCGTCGTGCAGCCGGGCGTCACGCTGCAGGAGCTCGACGAGCGCACCGCCGAGAAGGGCCTGGTCTACCCTGTCTACCCGGGTGAGCTCAGCGCGTCCCTCGGCGGCAACATCGGCACCAACGCCGGTGGCATGCGAGCCATCAAGTACGGCGTGACCAGGCATAACGTCCTCGGTCTTGAGGCCGCGCTGCCGACCGGCGAGGTGATCCGCACCGGCGGGAAGTTCGTCAAGGCGAGCACCGGCTACGACCTCACCCAGCTGATCATCGGCTCGGAGGGCACTCTTGCCCTGGTCACCGAGGCCGTCCTCAAGCTGCACCCACGTCTGCCCCATCAGGGGACGGTGCTGGCGCCATTCACCGATCTGGATGAAGTCGCCCGAGCCGTTCCGCGAGTGGCCGACAGCGGCCTGGGCCCGCTCATCCTGGAGTACATCGACGGCCTGACCATGGGCGCGATCACGTACACCGCGCAGCTGCAGCTGGGTATCCCGGACGACATCAAGGAGACCTCGCAGGCCTACCTGGTCGTCATGCTGGAGAACCGGTCCGCCGAGCGGCTCGACGAGGACATCGAGGAACTCGGCGAACTTCTGTCGACGCTCGGCGCGAAGGACGTCTACGTCCTGCCCGGCCCGTCCGCGCGCAAGCTGATCGACGCGCGGGAGAAGGCGTTCTTCACCGCGAAGGCCGCCGGCGCGGACGACATCATCGACACGGTGATCCCGCGGGCCGCGTTGCCGGACTTCATGGCGCGGGTGCGCGAGATCGCCCAGGAGAACAACACCTTCGTGATCGGCTGCGGGCACGCGGGTGACGGCAACGTGCATCTCGCGGTGCTGCAGAAGGACCCGGAGATCCGCGCGACCGTGCTGCGGGCGTTGTTCGACGCGGGCATCGGCCTCGGCGGCGCGATCTCCGGTGAGCATGGCATCGGCCGCAAGCACGTGCAGAGCTTCCTGGCCCTGACCGACCCGGCCAAAGTGGACCTGATGCGCCGGATCAAGACCGCCTTCGACCCGGCGGGCATCCTCAACCCCGGCGTCCTTTTCGACTGAGGAGAACAGCACACATGAACGGCGCACAGGCCCTGATCCGCACGCTCGTCGACGCGGGCGTGAACGTCTGCTTCGGCAACCCGGGCACGTCGGAGATGCATTTCGTGGCGGCCCTGGACTCGGTCCCGGAGATGCGCGGCATCCTGGCGCTGTTCGAGGGCGTGGTGACCGGCGCGGCCGACGGCTACGCGCGGATGGCCGGCAAGCCCGCGGCGACCCTGCTGCACCTGGTCCCGGGCCTGGGCAACGGCCTGGCGAACCTGCACAACGCCCGCCGGGCCCGTACGCCGATCGTGAACGTCGTGGGCGACCACGCGACCTACCACAAGCAGTTCGACGCCCCGCTGGAGTCGGACATCGAGGCGCTCGCCCGCACGGTCGGCTGGGTGAAGACCAGTGCGTCGACCGCGTCGCTGGCCGCGGATGCCGCCGAGGCCGTCGCCGCGGCCCAGGCCGGGCAGGTCGCGACGCTGATCCTGCCCGCGGACGTGTCGTGGACCGAAGGCGGCGAACCGGCCGCCCCGGTCGCTCCTCCCGTCGCGCGTCAGGTCGACGAGAGCGTGGTGCGCTCGATCGTCGACGTCCTGCAGTCGGGTGAATCGACGGTGCTGTTGCTTGGTGCGCATGGCACGCGGGAACGCGCGCTGCGGGCGGCGAACCGGATCGCCCAGGCCACCGGCGTGAAGCTGTTCGCCGAGACCTTCCCAGCGCGCATTGAGCGCGGTGCGGGCGTTCCCGCTGTCGAGCGGCTCGGGTACCTCGCCGAGCAGGTCACCTACCAGCTGACCGACGTGCGCAACATCGTCCTGGCCGGCGCGAAGTCCCCGGTGTCGTTCTTCGCGTACCCGGGCAAGGCCAGCGACCTCGTGCCGGACGGCGCCAAGGTGCACGTCCTGGCCGAACCGCTGGACGACATCGCTTTCGCGCTGGAAGCCGTTGCCGACGTGGTCGCGGCGGACGTCGAGCCGGTGCTGCAGGCTGCTCAGCGGCCCGCGTTGCCCAGCGGCGACCTGACTCCGCAGAACTGGGTCGACGTGATCGGCGCGCTGCTGCCGGAGAACGCGATCATCGTGGACGAGGCCAACACCTCGGGGCTGCTGCTGCCGATGGCGACCGCGGGCGCGCCCAAGCACGACGTGCTCACACTGACCGGTGGCGCGATCGGCTACGGCCTGCCGACGGCGGTGGGCGCTGCCGTGGCGTGCCCGGACCGTCCGGTGATCTGCCTGCAGGCCGACGGAAGCGCGATGTACACGTCGTCCGCGTTGTGGACGATGGCGCGCGAGGGACTGAACGTCACCACTGTGGTGCTGTCGAACCGTTCCTACGCGATCCTCAAGCTCGAACTGCAGCGGGTGGGCGCGGAGAGCACCGGCCCCAAGGCCCTCGACCTGCTCGACCTGTCCCGGCCGGACCTCGACTTCGTGGCGCTGGCCACATCCATGGGGGTCTCCGGGACGCGCGCGTCGACCGCGGAGGAGCTGGCCGCCCAGTTCCGCGCGGCCGTCGAGCAGCCGGGCCCGAGCCTGATCGAGGCCATGGTGCCCACGCTGTTCTGACCATGATCTGAGACTCGTTGACGGTTGAACGAACGCGTCCGTAGCGTTGGTGCACATGGACGTCCGGCATGTGCACCAGAGCGATCCGCTTGTGCGGCCGCTGTTGGCGGACCTCGAGCAGGAGTACACCGACCGATATGGCCGCCTGTTCGAGTCCCTCGTCGGCTACCCCGCCGAGCGGTTCGCCCCACCGGACGGCGCCTTCCTGCTGTTGCTGGAGGAAGGCGAACCCGTTGCGGGTGGGGCATTCCAGAAGTACGCGCCGGGCACGGCGGAGCTCAAGCGGATCTGGACGCACCGCGACCACCGCCGCCGTGGCCTGGCGGCGCGAGTGGTCGCAGAGCTGGAGAAAGAGGCCGCGGGCCGCGGCTACACCCGGATGGTCCTGACCACCGGCCCGCGCCAGCCCGAAGCCAGGGGCCTCTACCTCGCCCTGGGCTACACGCCACTGTTCGATGTGGACGCGGACACCTCCGAGTGGCGCCGTCCCCTTCCGTTCGAGAAGTCCCTGGTGCCCTGACCTCGGATTTTGGCCGATCGGTTGATGGCGGGGTCCGTCGATGGTCCACCAGGTGTGCGCCCTTGAGTGGATGTGCGGCTCGTGGCAGCGCTGACACCGTTGGCCACCATGGGGAAAACACTGATCGCGCTCGCGGTGGCGGGCGTGTTGCTCAGCAGCGGAGCGCCCGCTCTGGCGAGCGCCGACCGAGGCGACTGGCCGACGTGGCAAGGGGACAAGTCCGGCTCGCGGTACAACGGGGCCGAGCACCGGATCACCCCGGCGAACGTCGGCGGCCTGAAACTCAAGTGGGCCTTCGCATACCCGAAGACCGGGGTGGTGGCCAAGAGCCAGCCCGCTGTGGTCGGGGACACGGTGTACTTCGGCGGGCCGGACATGAAGTTCTACGCGCTGGACGCGCGGTCCGGCCGTACGAAGTGGACATTCGACCTGGGCTCGGTCGGCCCGTCGCTGCGGGCGGTGCTCGACGGCCCGGCGGTGGCTCGTGGCAAGGTCTTCTTCGGCGACAGCGGTGGTTACGTCTACGCGCTCGACCAGCGTGACGGGAAACTGGTGTGGGTTAAGGACACCGAGCCGCACCAGGCCGGGATCCACACGAGTTCACCGATGTACCACGACGGCCGGATCTACATCGGCGCGTCCAGCGCGGAGAACACAATAGTCGACCGCACCTACCCGTGTTGCACGTTCCGCGGCCACATCGACGCTCTCGACGCCGACACAGGCGGGTTGGACTGGCGCTACTTCACTGTGCCAGAGCCAAAAGCCAACGGCACGTGGCCCAGTGGCGCGGTGAAGTACGAGCCGAGCGGCGCCGGAGTGTGGAGCAGCCCGGTGATCGACGACCGCACCAACACGCTTTACGTTGGCGTGGGCCAGAACTACACCGGCAGCGCGGGCGACTTCGACTCGTTGATCGCGTTGGACGCCCGGACTGGCAAGCCCAGGTGGAAGCAGCAGGTCACCAAGGCCGACACCTGGCGGACCCTGTGCAACGAACCGGATCCCGAAGGCTACTGCCCGGGCCTGAAGGACAACACCGCGCTGGACTACGACATCGGCGCCACCCCGAACCTGTTCACGGTCAACGGCCGCGCGATGGTCGGCGTGGGCCAGAAGAGCGGCGTCTACCACGTGTTCGACGCCCGGACGGGTGAGGTCATCTGGCGTCGTCAGCTCGGTGTTCCGTTGCCCAGCGGCGGGATCTCGGGCATCCAGTGGGGAGCCAGCTACGACGGCGACAAGCTCTACATCGCCACGTACTACGCCGAACCGGGCACGTTGTTCGCTGTCAACCCGGCGAACGGCGATGTGGTGTGGAAGACGCCGAACCCGGCCAACGGGTGCGATTGGGGCGGAGCCGCGCAACACAAGGACATCTGCGCACTCGCACACGGTCCAGCGGTGACGAGCACGCCCGGCGTGGTCTGGGAAGGCAGCAACGACGGCAAGATGCGGGCGTACTCCGCCCGATCCGGCGAAGTTCTCTGGGAATACGACACGGTGCGTGACTTCCAGGGCGTCAATGGCCTGATGGGGCACGGGAGTGCGGTGTCGGCGAGCGGCGGAGCGGTTGTGTCGCACGGGATGATGTTCGTCCAGTCGGGTTACCAGCCGTTCTATCCGAGCGACTACGGCAATGTGTTGTTGGCTTTCGGGTTGTAACGTGAGGGCGTGACCTCGCTGCCGGCTGGTGCGACCACGGACGACCCGGACGTGCTCGCCTCCTACGCAACCGATCGGGCGTCGTTCTGTCCCGGTGGCCGGGCGCAGGCGCTGGTCCGGGCGAGGTCGGTCCAGGACGTTGTGGAAACGCTGCAGTGGGCGCACGAGAACGGCGTGCCCGTCGTCCCGCAGGGAGCCCGCACCGGGCTCTCTGGCGGGGCGAACGCCATCGACGGATGCGTGCTGCTGAATGTCTCGAGACTCGACCAGATTCTCGAGATCGACGTGGAGGAGCAGATCGCCGTCGTCCAGCCGGGCGTCATCAACGCGACGCTGGCGGCCGCGGTGGCCGAGAAGGGCCTGTACTACCCGCCGGATCCGGGGTCGAAGGACATCTCGTCGATCGGCGGCAACGTGGCCACGAACGCCGGTGGCATGTGTTGTGTCAAGTACGGCGTCACCGGTGACTTCGTCCGCGCCCTGCAGGTCGTGCTTGCCGACGGACGGGTCATGCGCACCGGCCGGAGGACAGCCAAAGGTGTGGCCGGCTACGACCTGACTCACCTCTTCGTGGGATCCGAGGGAACACTCGGCGTCATCACCGAGGTCACCGTCGCCCTCCGGCCCGCCGCGGCCAGGCCGTTGACCGCCGTCGCGTTCTTCGGCACGGCAGCCGATGCGGGCCGCACGGTCGCGGACTACCTGGGCGCGGGATACCGGCCTTCGGTGCTGGAGCTGATGGACCGTCCCTCGATCGAGGCCATTTCCAAGCTTCAGGACCTCGGCTTCCCGCCGGGTGTGGGCGCGGTGCTGATCGCCCAGTCCGATGCCGGCCATGAGGAACTGGCCGCGTTCGAGGTCTCGGCCCGCAGGTGCGCGGCCACCGACGTGATCGTCGCCGACGACCCGGCCGAGGGCGACCTGTTGA
>CBIMJO010000265.1:0-9206 GCA_966244135.1 uncultured Actinocrispum sp.
CCTGGTCGACCGCCAGCCGGTAGGGCACCGGCGAGTCCGGGAGGTAGGCCACCGGCGCGTGGAACTCGATGTCCGACACGACGTTCCCGCCCAGCTGCCGGACACCCAGCTCGGCCAGCATCGCCGCGGGAACCGTCGGCAGACCGTGGATACGGTGTCCGGCAAGGTAGCCGTCCTGCTCGGGGTCGGGCTGCCAGGTCACCTCCGCCTGCCGCTCGGCGGGGCCGAGATAGGTCACTTCCGGTTCGGCGCCCTCGGAAGCCAGCTCGGCGAGGAACATCGCCACGCCGTCCTCAGTGGACACGCTGGTGAGCGCGCCGTTGCGCTGCAGGAGGTCGCGGACGAGCGGTTCGGCGGCGAACCCGGCCTCGGACCAGAGCGGCAGGGCGAGGGTCGTCTCGGTCAGGCCCTGGGCCCGTTGCCAGCTCGCGGCGGCAAGGAGCAGATCGTTGGCCGAGCAGTAGTCGGCCTCACCGGGCCATCCCAGGACCGAGAGCAGGGATCCGATGTTGTACCAACGATCCGGCCGCCGTCCGTCGAATGCCTTGCAGAGGTTGAGATAGCCGAGAAGCTTGGTGTCCCGGACCTTCTGGGCACGGTCCAGCGGCACGTTCGCGCCGCCGTTGTGCAGGCCCGCGGCGTTGATCAGGAGATCGACCCGGTCGTGCACCATGAAGATCTGGTCGACGACATGGGTCACGTCCTCCTCGTCCGTCACGTCACAGACCAGGTGGTGCGCCCGCTCCCCCAGCCGGTCCAGCGTCTTGCGGGTCCCGGCCCGGGCGAGGAGCCTCTCGTACTCGGCGTTCGCCCGCGCGACTGTCCACTCGGGATGGTCACGGATGAACTCCGGCCTGCCGGGCGGCCGATCGCCGGGCGCGTGCCTGCTCAGGATGTAGATGGTCGCGTCGGGCAACGCGGCCAGCAGCTCCGCGGTCAGCCCGCGCGCTCCCCCAGCGGCCACGACCACCGATCCCCGGCCCGGAAGCGGCCGGGACCCCGACACCGCCGCGGGTCTGAGCGTGTAGGCCAAGCGACGGCCCGCGACATGCACGGACACCGCGAGATCCTGGGCACGTCCGGCCTCGGCTGCCAGGAGCTGCAGGCCTCGGTCCAGGTCGGGGTCGTCGGTGATCACGGCATACGCGGCACCATCGCGTGCGAGGCTCTTGACCAGGCCGGTGAACGGACCGGTAGCCGGGTGGACGACACCATCGCGCACGGCGTCCAGGAGCAGCACACCGAAGGACCCAGCGGTGCGGTTCCAGCGCTGAGCCGCGAGATAGGCCTTGTCGTGCGGAACCCTGAGCCGGGTCATCGGCGCCAGGTCGTCCGCACCGACCCTTGCGACGATCCGCACGTGCCGCAGTTCGCCTTCGGGCAGCTCGGTGTCCGCGTCGATGACCACCGTATGTCCAGGCGGCATCAGCCGGGCGGGCCTGGCCGGCGCCGGGACCAGTTCGCGCACAACACGTTCCGGCAGCGCCGCGGATACGACGGCCTGCGGTCCCCAGTCCTGGACGCTGCCGATCCGGCCCGCGGCGCCGCTCGCGATCATGGCGACCAGCCGCACCATCGGGTCCGCGCCGGCGTAGGTCCGGCTCAGCCCGGCCAGCGGTGGCCGCTCCCGCGGCCGGTCACCGGACAGGCCCAGCTCGGTCCGGATCCTGGCCAGGATCGGCAAACGCGCAGCCTCGGCCGTGTCTTTCCGGGTGAGCACAACGAGGAACGCACCCTCGGCCACGGTGTCCTGTTCGCCAAGGACCTCCACGAACTCGGGCATGGTGTTGCCGCTGATCCCAGCGACGACGGCAGCGTCGAGATCTCCGTGCCGGAGATACCTTTCCGCGCACCTCAGCGCGTCCAAGCCAGCGTCGAACCCAGTGTCCACTGTGGCGTTGAGGCCATGCCAGTCGGCCAGGGCGGTCAGCCGGGCCGGGATCAGGTTCGGCATGATCCCGGGAAAGGCGTCCTCATTGCTCGGCGGGACCATTGCCTTGATCTCGTCGGCCAGCCCGTCGGCTCCGGCGTCACCGAGATAGCAGCGCAGGGCGTACTGGATCGCACGCCGGGTCGGGCCGGTGTGGCCGACGATCACGCCGACGGTGTCGGCCATTGTGGACAGTGCGTCCCGCAGCCGCGGATCGAGCTTGGCGGCCACCCGCAGGATCATGATCTGGCTGCGGTCCATCGTGCGCAGGGTGGCCGGGGGCAGCCGAACTTCGGGAAAGCCGGGCAGCGGATAGTCCTCACCGAAACCCGGCTCCGGCGCCGACCCCGCGCCGCGCAGCCACGCCAGGGCCTGCTCGTCGTCCATCCCCGGCAGGTGCACCGCCCAGCCGGTGACCACGATCTCCGACTCATCGATCCCCCGTTCCATGGCCCGCGGCCGGTCCCCGATCACCAGGTGCGCATTGGTTCCACCGAAACCGAACGACGAGATCCCCACCCGGCCGCGGATCGGAGTCTCACCAGCCGGTATCCGGAACCTGCTGCCCTGCAACGCCTCGATGGGCGTGCGGAGATAGCGTTGCGCGGGAACGGTTCCCCGCTGCAGCCCGGTCAGCGCCTGCACGAGCGACACCAGCCCGGCCGCCCAGCCGGTGTGCCCGACAATGGACTTGTTGGAGGACACCAAGACCGGCGGCCCATCACCCAGGGCCTGACGGAGAGCACCCACCTCCGCGCTGTCGCCGGCCTGGGTCCCGGTAGCGTGGCAGACGATCCAGTCCGGCTGTCCGGTGTCCCGATAGGCACGGCGCAGCGCGATCTGCTGACCGGCCGGGTTCGGCGCGTAGATGGCCGTTCCCGCACCGTCACAGGAAAGCCCGACGCTCTCGATGATGCCCAGGACCTTGTCACCATCGGCCCGGGCCCGATCGAGGCGCTTGAGCACCACCGCACCCGCGCCATCGGAGAACAGCACCCCGTTGGCGTCCTTGTCGAACGCCCGTACCTCTCCCGACCGCGACAGCCCGGAAAGCTTGGCGAACAACACAAGATTCCGCGCGCTGTAGGCGAAGACCCCACCGCACAACGCCATATCCGCACTGCCCTCACGCAACGCCTTGAAACCCAGGTCAACCGCGTACAGCGCCGACGAGCACGCGGTGTCGATCATGACAAGTTCGGCCTGGTCGGGCACCAGGCCTTTCAGCGCGTTGCGGCCGATCCGGTGTGGCAGGTACTCAACAGGTGCCGCGCGCCCGCGTCGGTAGCGCGCGGCCAGCCCTGTCCCCTCTTCCGGGAGCAACCGGTTGCGATAGCCGGCATGGACCAGGTACTCCTCCAGCTCCTGGCTGCCGTCGGCGGTGCACCCGATCGCCGCGAACCAGCGGTCGTTCTCGCTGCGGCCGACGCCGTCGAGCGCGGTCTGCACGCTGTGCCGCAACCATTGCGTGCCGCGCTCCCCCTCCAGACCGCCCTTGATGAAGCCCGACTTCGGGGTGTACGAACGATCCTCGCCGCCGTCCGCGGCGTAGAACGAGCCGATGTCGAACCGGTCCGGCTCGGTGAACACGTTGTGCTCGGCGGAAAGCAAACGCCACAGCTCGTCCGGGCTGGTCGCTCCCGGTGTCACCGCACCCATGCCGACGATCGCGATCGCGTCGCCCGGCTCGTCGGCCGGGACCTGCTGAGGTGACAACAACATCGCGCCCAGCGAGAGCCCTCCGTCCGCGACGACGGTCTGGCCGGTGATCCACGAGGCGTTGCGGCCGGCCAGGAACACGACCAGCTCGGCCAGCTCGGCCTCGGTGCCCAAGCGGTGGCCGAGCGGGGTCGCCTCCTTCACCCGCCCGGCCAACCGGTCCGCGTCCGGGAACATCCCGGCGATCGGGTTGTCCAGCAACCCTCCGGAGGCGGTGTTCACCCGGATCCCGCGCGGCGCGAACTCCACCGCGAGGTACCGGGTCAGCGACTCGACCGCGGCCTTGGTCGTGCCCACACTGGCGTAGTCGCTGATCACCAGGCCGCTGCCGATCGAGGACACGTTCACGATGGCGCTGCCCGGGATCATCAGCTCCGCTGCTCGTTGCGCGCACCACAGGCTGCCGCGAACGTTGGTGTCGAAGGCCCGCTGCCAGTGTGAGTCATCCACTTCGGACAACGGCAGCAGCGCGCCCGAGGCCGCGTTGTTCACCAGCACGTCGAGCCGGCCGTGCCGCCGGGCGATCTCGTCGAACATCGCGGCGACCTGGTCGCGGTCGGCCACCGAAGCACGGACCACCTCGCAGTCGAGGTCGCGGGCCTCGTCGCTGGAGTGGAAGTAGTTGGCGACGACGTGGGCACCCCGGGCGGCGAACGCCTGGCAGATCGCCCTCCCCAGCCCTCGTGCTCCGCCGGTGACCAGCACCACCCGGCCGGCGAAGTCGGTCATGGCCGGCTCACCGCCGGTGCCCGCAGGATGTGGTCGGCTACCCGGCCCAGCGACGGGAAGTCCCACGCCCGCAACGAGCTCAGCTCGTCGGACAGCCCGAACTCGGCCACCACCTTGGCCAGCAGGGCGGTCTGCTTGAGCGAGTCGATACCCAGCTGGGCCTCCAGCAAGGCGTCCTCGGTCAGCACCTCCTCCGGGTACTCCAGCGCGGCCGCGTAGAGCTTGCGCAACCGCGCCAGGATGGATGTGCGGTCCGGCTGTTCAATGGGCGCTCGGGCCGCGGGGACCATTGGCATCTGTGCCCCGCCCAGGACTGCGATCTCGTCCCCGTGGAGCGGCGTGACCGTCGTGACGTCAGGGACTGTCAGCTCGACACATCGAGTGAGCGCGTTCGACCCTCCACATTCGACGAACCTGGTCACCCCCTCGGAGTGCAACTGCCTTACAGTGTCGACGAACTTGACCGGCCTGATCAGGCACTCCGCGATGGACGCCTTGATGTCGTCCGCGTCGGTGTACCGGCGGCCTTGGACCGGCGAGAACACCGGGATGTCCAAGGGATGCTGGGGAACTCCGGCGATCAGATCCCGGAAGGCGACCATGGCCCGGCGCGCGGCAGGATGGTGGGACGCATAAGGCAGTCGCAGCCTGGCGAAGAACAGGTCCAGCGCGGCCGCGGCCTTCCCGGCGCGGTCTATCGCCGCGTTCGGGCCGGAGATCACGGTCTGCTGAGGTGCGTTCAGGCAGGCGACAGCCAGGTCTGGGTCGTCCAGGGCACCGATCAGATGGCGCGTCACGGTCTCGTTCGCGCCGATCGCCGCCATCGCGCCCTTCCCTTCTCCTTCTTTGAGTGCCTGTGCCCTGGCACAGGCCAGGTGCACGCCGTCTTCGAGGGTGAACACGCCCCCGGCCACCAACGCCGCCATCTCACCGAAGCTGTGTCCAACCAGGACATACGGCCGCATTCCCTGGGCTACCAGGATTCGGTGGACGGCGACCGAGGATCCGAAGATCGCAAGCTGCGTCTGTTCCGTACGGATGTCTTCCAGGCCACGGGATTCACCGAGAACTGCTTCGGACACCGGCGGGACGCCGTGCCGCGCCGCCGCCGAGTCGATCTCCCGGAAGGTCGCGGCCACCTGGGGATGCTCCGAGGCCAGTCCCCGGAGCATCCCCGCGGAACAGGCGCCCAGGCCGGGGAACAGCAGCGCGGTGCGCGGCGTCACGCCGGTATCCGGCCTAGCGCCAGCAAGTCGATCGTGGCGGGACCGCCATTGCTCGCCAGGTAGATCGCCGAGTCGAGGTGGGTCCTGAGCGTCTCCTTCCAGTCGTTGTCGTGTAGGTGCAGGAACGGCCCGGTGTGGCCGGGCCCGCCCGCCGCGTGCACCAGCACGTCCAGCCGGCCCAGCTGGGCGACGGTGTCCGCGACCGCGGCCTTGACCTGGTCCGGGTCACCGACGTCGCAGGTGAGCACCGCGGCACGCCGGCCCTTCCGCCGGACCAGGCCTGCCACCTGCTCCAGCGCTTGCGTGCCACGGGCCAGAACCGCGACGTCGGCACCCGCTTCGGCGTATCCCAGGGCGATCGCCCTGCCGATCCCCCGGGACGCGCCGGTCACCAGAGCGCACCTGCCCTCGAGACCCGTCATCAGATCCGGCCGAACAGCTGGTTCCCCGGCGCGTTCGGATCGGTGCTGATGTAGAAGTCGCACAGCGCCTGGAGGATCTCGTCCAGCGACAGGTAGCCGTCGCCGCTGGTGTCCAGCCGGACGAAGATCCGGGACGCCTCGTCCATCGTGGTGGCGTTGAACATCCGCAGCAGGCTGCCGAACTCGATCTCGTTGAGGTTGCCGTCGCCGTCCGCGTCGCACAGGGTCAGGTTCAGCCGGGCCAGCGGCTCGATGATCCGCTTGAACCCGGCGCGGTCGCCGGCCATCCGGGTCATCGCGGTGATGAACTCGTTCCGGTCGATCTCGCCGTTGCCATCCGCGTCGGCGATCCGCATCAGCTGGTCGCACAGCTCCAGGTAGCCGTTGCGGACCCGCTCGGCCTTCGGCGAGCCGGGCGTTACGCCCAGGCCGTCGATCAGCCGCGCGGCGAGCATCTCGAAGTCGGTCCGGTCGACGACTCCGCTGCCGTCCGCGTCGAGCATCTCGAATCTTTTCGCGTACTTGCGCTCGAGCAGGCTCATGGTCTCGGTCGTCATCCGAACTCCCGGTGAGGTGGTGATAGTGCCGGCGAAACCCGACCGGGATCGACACTAATCACAGGGCCGGACAAACCGGAAGTCACCCATCGGGGCACCACCAGCCGAGTGATTTCCTCCCTATTCACCCCACTGTGTACCCGCTACCCCCAGACTCGTGAAATCCCCGCTACTTTCAGCTGTTCCGCGGGCTACGGGACGGCGGTGAACAGCTCGTAGCTGTGCCCATCCGGGTCGCGGACATACACAGTGCGTCCCTGGCCAACGGCACCCACCGCATGGTCCCAGCCGCCGGACAACCCCGAGCCGTAGTCGATGGCGGGATTGTCACCGAGATAGTCCAGCACCGTGTCGAACGTGTCATCGTCGACCAGAAATGCGTAATGACCGGGCCGGACGCCATTCCGGTCGTCGAAATCCATAGTCAGATCCTTATTGATTTTCACGGGAATGAACGGCCCGGTTTGTTCACCCCTGGTAAGGCCGAGCAACCGGGCGAGGAATTCCGCGGAAACGGTCTTGTCGGCCGCGGGAACGATCATGTGGTTGAGCACGACGCCCATGACACCTCCAAAGCATGCGATACACACACATACTACGTGCACATCGCACACGATGTACAGGATCGATTACAGTGATCGCGTGCTCCCCGAAGGCGGCCCCGCGCTGTTCCGGCTGGTCAGGTTCTTCGCCCGGCGCTGGATCACCCAGGCGTCGATGGCGTCCGAGGCCAACGTCCAGCACATCCTGGTGCTGGAGGCGGTGAACGCGTCCCGGGACGGCGAACCGACCATCAACGCGGTCGCCCACCAGCTGGGGCTGGACCACTCGGGCGCGAGCCGCATGGTGAAACAGACCGTGGCGGCGGGCTACCTGATCCGCGCGGAGTCCGAACAGGACAGACGCCGGACCGTCATCCGCATCACGACGGCAGGCCACGACCTCCTGGACGCCGCCCACCAATGGCAGCGCCAGAAGTTCGACGAGCTGACCCAAACCTGGCCCGACCACGACCGCAGGCAGTTCGCGGCCTACCTCCACCGCCTAGCCGGCGAAACCACGAGTTAGCGCTGGGATCTCGGCCACGAGGGGGTCGGGGTCCCTCGTGGCCGAGAGGTCTTCAGCTGGGGTGAACGGTGATCGACTCGCCCTGGCGCAGGCGGATGTTCTTGCGCCAGACGCCCGCCTTCAGCACAGTGCCGGTGCCGGTCCTGCTGTGGATGGTCGCGCTGGTCACCTTGCCGTTGCGCCATTCCACGTCGACGGTGAACCCGCCACGAGCGCCGACACCGGTGATCTTGCCCGACTTGGCCCACGCGGCAGGCAAAGCGGGCAGCAGGTCGATCACGCCGGGGCGGGAGTAGACCAGCATCTCCAGCATCGCCGTGGGCGCACCGAAGTTGGCGTCGATCTGGAAGATCGAGCGGTCACCGAGGTCGTACATGTCGAACAGGTTCGGCGCACTGCCGTTGGAATGGCCGACGGAGGGGCGCATCACGGTCAGCACCAGTTCGTAGGCACGCTCGGCGTCCCTGAGCCGGGCCCAGCACATCGCGCGCCACGAACACGCCCAGCCGAAGCTCTCCATGCCGCGCGCGATCAGCAGGTTGCGCACCCCGTCGACGATCTCCTTGGGGCTGCTGTCGATCTTGATCCGGTCCCCCGGGAAGAACCCGATCAGCGGCGACAGGTGCCGGTGCGTGGTCTCACCCAGGTTGTCCGGGCTCATCCATTCCTCGTACCAGCCCGACTTCGGGCTCACGCCGGCCATGTACAGCCTGTCCTGCATGCCCGCGATGGTCTGTGCGAACGGACGATCCTTGTCCAGCAACGAACTCGCGGTCCGGTAGTGCTCGAACAGGTCCCAGACGATCTCCTGCGCGTAGGTGATGCCCAGGGCGTCCTGTGGGCCGTGCTCGGGCGACCAGTCGCGGTCGGCGACGAGCTTGCCGGTGTTCGGGTCCTCGACCAGCCGTGCCTGCCAGAACTCGCAGGCGCCCTTGAGGATCGGGTAGATCCGAGCCAGGTACGCGCGGTCCTGGGTGTGCTCGTAGTGCTCCCACAGGGAGTTGCACAGCCAGGCGTTGCCGGCCGAGTGCCACCACCAGCCGGAACCGCCGTAGATGTTGGTGGAGAACGCGACCGCCCAGCCCGCGACCTTGCCGGAGCTGTTGCGGAAACGGTTGCGGGAGTCCTGGAACAGCCGCTGGGTCTCGTCGGTCCACGAACCGACCTGCGCCTCGACGTACCGCGCGAACGGTTCGAAGCAGTCCCCCAGGCCCGCGCGGTCGGCGAGCCAGTAGTTCATCTGGACGTTGATGTCGGTGTGGTAGTCCGCCATCCAGTCCGGTGTGTTGTTGTGCACCCACAGGCCCTGTAGGTTCAACGGCAGGCTGTCGCGGGAACCGGTGATCATCAGGTACCGGCCGAACTGGAGGTAGCCCGCCTCCAGCTCCGGGTCGGCCGCGGAGCCCGGGGTTCCCCGAACCACCAGGCGCGACCAGGTGTCCATCTCCCGCTGGCGGCGAGTCGACTGTCCCAAGTCGACAGTCATCCGGTCGTAGAGCGCGCGGTAGTCACGCACATGCGTCGCCAGCAGCGCGTCGGCGCTGATCCGCAGGGC
>CBIMJO010000266.1:0-9200 GCA_966244135.1 uncultured Actinocrispum sp.
CGGAGGATCTCCATGGTGCGGGCGTTGAACCCGCGCGCCTTGGGGTGAATGGATGTGGTCTTGTGCCGTTCCACCACGGTGGTCCGGATTCCGTGCTGTCCCAGGAAAAGCGCCATCGACAGGCCGGTCAGCCCGCCGCCGGCGATCACTACGTTCACGTCGTCTCCCCTAAGAACTTGTTGTGCCAGGCCAGTTCGGCCTCCAACCGGAACAAGGTGTGCTCGAAGGTGATCGCCTCCAGGCCCTTGAGGTACGGCCGGGCCTCCTCGTGCAGCGTCCGCCAGCCGGCCAGCCGCTCCGCGATCTCGTCGCGCCGCGCGGTCATCACGGCGTGGACATCGGCGGCGGACATGTCGTCGACGTACGACAGTGCGAGGTCCACCGGGTCGGGCGGGAACTTCACCGTGCGCAGCGCCTCGTCGCGGTGCTGCGCCAGCTCCTCCCAGCCCGCCTCGGTGATCCCGTAGACCGTGCGCGGCGGCATGTTGCCCTCCTGCTCGGTCCGCACGACCTCGACCACCCCGTCGGCCGCCATCCGGTGCAGCGCCCCGTACAGCGACCCGGCCTTGATGTCCGTCCAGAGCTCGGTGCGATCCTCCTGCGCCTGCCGCCGGATCTGGTGGCCGTGCATCGGCCCGTCCTTGGCCAGCGCCCCCAACACGAACAACCTCGTCGAATTCACACGACTACTCAAACACGAGTAGGTCTGACTAGTCAAGCGCGAGTAGTCGCGCAAGAGTGACGGATTCGAGTGATCACCGGTGCGCTGAGTACCTTTGCGTCAGGACGAGGAGGTACGTGGATGGCAGGGCGGGTCACGCAGGCGCAGGTGGCGCGGATCGCCGGTGTTTCGCAGGCCATCGTCTCCCTGGTGCTCAACGGGTCGGACAGCGTGCGGGTGTCGCCGGAGACGCGTGAGCGGGTCGAGCGGGCGCTGCGCGAGACCGGCTACACCGTCGACATCATGGGCCGGCGGCTGCGCGGCGGGACCAACCAGATCCTCGGCGTGTTCACCTACGAGTCGGTCTTCCCGTCCGGTGTCGCGGACTTCTACCGGCCGTTCCTGCTCGGCATCGAGGAGGAGGCCGAGGCGCTCGGGTTCGACCTGCTGCTGTTCACCAGCACCGGCCGGCGCGAAGGCCGCCGCCGCGTCTACGAGCGGGAGACCAACCGGCTGCGCATCGCCGACGGGTGCGTGCTGCTCGGCCGGCACAACGACCCGCAGGAGCTGTCCCGGCTGGTGGAGGAGAAGTTCCCGTTCGTGTTCATCGGCCGCCGGGAGTCGCCGGCCGGACCGGTGACCTACGTCGGCGCCGACTACGTGGCGTCGACCCGAGCGGTCTACGAGTGGATGTGGCGGCTGGGCCACCGGCGGATCGGGCTGCTCAGCGTGGCCGACGACCGCGAGGCCACAATGGACAGACGAGCCGGGTACCTCGCCGCCGTTCGCAAGCACCGCAAGGATCCGCTGGTGATCATCGACGACGACCCGTCGGCCGCGCTGGACATGGCGTTGGACCGGCAGGTGACCGCGTTGCTGGTGGAGAGCGCGGCGGTCGCGGACGGGGTGAAGGCGTTCGCCGAGGCGCGCGGCCTCACCGTCCCGGGGGATCTTTCACTGGTTGTTCTGGGCGACAGCGACCCCAGTCAGCAGCCGTCCGCGCATTCGGTGCCCTCGTCGGACACCGACTGGTCGATGTTCCGGATTCCGCGCCGGGACATGGGCGCGCATTCGGTCCGGATGCTGGTCGACCTGGTCGGCGGGCGCGCGGTCCGGTCCGTGCTGTTGCCGTGCGAGTTGCATGAAGGGGCGACGGTCTCCGCCAAGTGACGGTTGACACACCTCTCGCTTCGTGTTTACCGTTCGCTAATTCGAATAATCATCTCGGATGACCTTCGAACGAGCGGAGTGCCGGTGGTACAGCGGAGTACCGATGTGGTGGTCGTCGGCGCCGGTCTCGGCGGGGTGGCGGCCGCGCTCGCTGCCGCCGAGGGTGGCGCGCGGGTGCTGCTGGTGGAGGCCGATCGCTGGATCGGCGGCCAGCTCACAGCCCAGGCCGTGCCGCCGGACGAACACCCGTGGAGCGAACAGTTCGGCGTGACCGCGTCGTACCGGGCGTTGCGGGACGGGATCCGCGCGTACTACCGGGCGCACTATCCGTTGACCGCAAGGGCTCGACGTCATCGTGCGCTGAATCCGGGCGGCGGCCTGGTCAGTCCACTGTGTCACGAACCCCGGGTCGCCGTCTCTGTGCTGGAGTCGATGCTGGCGCCGTTGCGGGCTTCCGGGCGGCTGGAACTGGTGCAGGGCTTCAGCCCGGTGTCGGTCGAGGTGGACGGAGACCTGGTTCGCGGGGTGCACTTCACCCGGGACCTGTCGGTGGAGGCGCGGTACGTTATCGACGCCACCGAGACCGGCGAGCTGCTGCCGTTGGCCGGTGTGGAGTACGTGACCGGGTTCGAGTCGCAAGAGGACACTGGCGAACCGTCCGCGCCCGCGGTGGCGCAACCATTGAACATGCAGGCAGCGTCCTGGTGCTTCGCGATGGAGCACGTGGACGGCGACCACACCATCGAACGGCCCGCCGGTTACTCGTACTGGCGGTCGGCGCGGCCCGCGGTCTGGCCGGGGGACCTGCTGGCGTTCAGCTGGCCGAACCCCCGCACCCTGGAGCCGTCGCAAGGGTGGCTCGACCCCAACCCGGACGACGATCCACTGTCCATTGTGGCCGACCAGAGCAAGAACCCCGGCACCGACGACCTGTGGCGGTTCCGCCGGATCGCCGCGCGCAATGTGTTCGAGCCGGGCACGTACGCCAGCGACATCACGCTGGTGAACTGGCCGATGATCGACTACCTGGACGGGAACCTGTTCGAGGTCCCAGACGCCTTGGCGCACCGCGCGGCCATGCGGGAACTGTCGTTGTCGGCGTTGTACTGGATGCAGACCGAGGCACCCCGGCCCGATGGCGGGACCGGGTTCCCCGGGCTGCGGCTGCGGCCGGACATCCTGGGCTCGGCCGACGGCCTGGCCCAGGAGCCGTACATCCGCGAGTCGCGGCGGATCCGTGCGGTGGAGACGATCCGGGAGACCGATGTGTCGCTGGCGGTGCGCGGTTCGCTCGGCGCGACCCAGTACCCGGACTCGGTCGGCATTGGCATGTACCGGATCGACCTGCACCCGTCCACCGGCGGGGACACGTATCTGGATGTCGCGTCCACACCGTTCCAGATCCCATTGGGCGCCTTGCTGCCCGTGCGGGTGCGGAACCTGTTGCCGGCGGCGAAGAACATCGGCACCACGCACATCACGAATGGCGCCTACCGGCTGCATCCGGTGGAATGGAACATCGGCGAGGCGGCCGGGGCGCTGGTGGCGCGGTGCCTGCAGACCAACGAGCCGCCGCACGCGGTCCGGGACAAGGCCGACCTGACGCAGGACTTCCAGTCGGTGCTGACCCGGCGCGGGGTCGAGCTCGCCTGGCCGGATATCAAAGGTTACTGAAGATGAGACGACTGCTAGCGGTTCTGCTGATCGTCGCCGGGTGTTCGGCGAGTCCCAGTGAGTCCAGTGCGGACCTGCGGATGACGATGTGGACCGGCGACAAGAGCCAGATCGCGTTGTTCAATAGCATCGGCGATGCGTACAAGGCGGCGCACCCCAACGTCAACTCGATCAAGTTCGATGTCGTCCCGCTCGACGGCTACACAACCGCTGTCACCACTCAGCTCACCGGTGGCAACCCGCCGGATCTGGTGTGGGTACTGGAACGTGACGCGCCGGACTACGTGAACTCGGGTGCTCTGGTCAACCTGACGCCGACTTTGAAGGCTGCCACCGGGTATCAGCTCGACGACCTGGCTCTGTCGGCGACGCGGTTGTGGCAGAAGAACGGGGATCTGTACGCCTATCCGTTCTCGACCTCGCCCATGGGCGTCTTCTACAACAAGGATCTGCTGACGCAGGCCGGTGTCGCGCAGACGCCGGACACGCTCGTGGAGTCGGGTGGCTGGACCTGGCAGAACGCCGAGAGCATGGCCGCGCAGGTCGCGGCCCGGGTGCCGGGCAAGTCCGGGCTGGTGATCCGGGACTTCGAGTACAAGACGTGGATCACTTTGGCCTCGGTGTGGCGGGGCTTCGGGGCGGATGCCTGGTCGGCGGACGGGAAGTCCTGCGGCTTTGGCACTCCGGAGATGACCGACGCGATGACGTTCCTGCACAAGGCGATCTTCACTGACAAGGCTCTGCCCGGACCGGGCACCACGGCCGACTTCTTCGCCGGTGAGTCCGGCCTGACCGTGGCGCAGATCAGCCGGGCGGGTCTGTTGAAGGACAAGCCTTTCCAGTGGGGCATCGTGCCGTTGCCCGCCGGCCCGCGGGCCAACGCCCAGGTCATCGGCCAGGCCGGGATCGGGGTGTCGGCCAAGGGCAGGCACAAGGACGTGGCCGCGGACTTCCTGGCGTTCTTCACCAACCCGGAGAACTCGGCCAAGCTCGGCCAGTTCTTCCCGCCGCCGCGCTCGTCGCTGCTCAACGGCCAGTCGCTGGCCAAGGCCAGCCCGCTGTTCACGCCCGAGCAACTGGACAAGGTCGTGGTCAACGGGATCAAGTCGGGCACGGTGCTGCCCGCGCACACCAGCAGCGCCAAGATCAACACGTTGGTCCAGTCCGCTCTCGATCCACTGTGGAAGCCGGACGCTGACGTCGCCGGTGTGTTGGCTGGGGTGTGCACGTCCATCAACCCCGTGCTGGACCAATGAGCACCGCTCCCGTGCGTTCGCGTCCGGCTGCAGCGGTGAGGCGGCCGGTCGCTCCCGCCAAGGCGTTCTGGACTCAGCACCGCCGAGATGCCTTGGTGGGCTGGCTGTTCATCGCTCCGCAGCTGGCCGGGTTCGCGTTGTTCGTGGTGTGGCCGTTGATCAGCGTGATCTGGGGCAGCTTCCAGAGCACGAACCTGCTGGCTGGGACCTCGGAGTTCGCCGGGCTGCGGAACTACTCGCAGATCGTCCACGATCCCGTTACGCCTTCGGTGCTTCGGGCGACGGTGTTGTTCTGCGTCGGTCTCGTGGTGTTGAATCTTTCTCTCGCTTTGGTGCTGGCGTTGCTGTTGAACCAGAAGCTGCGTGGTACCAAGGTGTTCCGGACGATCTTCTTTTCGCCGGTGGTCGTGTCGTTGGTGGCGTGGACGATTGTGTGGAACTTCCTGTTGCAGGACAACGGCGGTGTCAACTCGTTGCTGCAGCTGGTAGGCATAGACGGGCCGAACTGGTTGCGGGGGCAGAACTCGGCGCTGGTGTCGGTGATCGTGATGCAGGTGATCAAGAACGTCGGGCTGAACATGGTGCTGTTCCTGGCGGCTCTGCAAGGTGTGCCGCCATCCTTGACCGAGGCGGCTCAGCTCGACGGCGCCGGGCCGTGGCGGCGGTTCTGGTCGGTCGTGTTCCCGATGATCAGTCCGACGACCCTGCTGACGGCGATCATCACGGTCAGTGGGGCGCTGCAGGTGTTCGCGCAGATCCAGATCCTCACCGGTGGCGGGCCGGCGAACGCGACGAATGTGCTGGTCTTCTACTTCTACCAGCAGGCGTTCGGCAATCACGACTTCGGTTACGGCAGTGCGCTCGCGGTGGTGCTGTTCCTGATCATCCTCGGGCTGACGCTGTTGCAGTGGCGGTTGCGGAAGCGGTGGGTCTTCTATGAAACGTAAGGCCCTGCTGTACATCCCGCTGGTGCTGCTGGCGGTTCCGTTCGTGTTCCCGACCTGGTGGATGATCACGGCCTCGCTGCTGCCGGTCAACGAGGTGCTCAGCTATCCGCCGCATCTGTTTCCCACTTCGCCGCGCTGGGAGAACTACGCGCAGGCGTTTCGCGACTATCCGTTGGCTCAGCAGTACTTCAACAGCCTGTACATCGCTGTTCTGGTGACTGTCGGCACGATGGTGGTGGCTTCGCTTGCCGGGTATGCGTTCGCGCGGATCCGGTTCCGGGGCGAGAACCTCTTCGTTGTCGTCCTTATTGGACTTTTGATTCCACCTGAGGTGACGATCATCCCGTTGTTCCAGATGGTCGACGACCTCGGTCTGACGGACACGCATTGGCCGCTGATCGTCATCCCCGTCTTCGGGGCGCCGAGTGTGCTGGCCACCTTCGTGATGCGGCAGTTCTTCATCACCATTCCCGGCGAGCTGGAGGAGGCCGGGCGGCTGGACGGGCTCGGGCGGTTCGGCCTGTACCGGCGGATCGCGCTGCCGCTGGCCAAGCCCGCTCTGGCCGCGGTGGCGATCTTCACGTTCCTCAACAGCTGGAACTATTTCCTCGAACCGCTGGTGTATCTGACCGACAAGGACAAGTTCACCCTGCCGCTCGCGCTCACCCAGTACGTCGACGTCTACGGCGGGCACCTGTGGAACGTGCAGCTGGCCGCGGCGACCACGACCGTGGTGCCGGTACTCATCGTTTTCATCGTGGCACAACGTCATTTCGTGCAAGGACTGGCGCAGGCCGGTCTGAAAGGCTGAGATCATGCCGCTCGCGAGACGAACCCTGCTTGCCTCGTTGGGACTGCTGGCCCTGGGCCGCACCGCCTCGGCTTCGGTCCCCGTTCCTGCCGGATCTTTCCCACTTCTGCCGCCGCTTCCGGCCAGCGCACCTGATCGGCGGTTGTTCGCTCCCCTGGAGCAACGGTTCGGCGGGTATCTGGCGATCCTGCCGGGGATGACGAACGACATCTCCACCGTCGATCCAGTCGGCTTCATGGGCGGGAACTGGTGGCGCACACCGAATGCTCCCTACAACTCCCGGGTGCAGGAGCATGTGTACACGCTGAGCTGGTTCTATGCCAACTCCCGGCCGTGGAACCTCTACTACCGCAATGCCGCCTTATTGGCGCGACTTGAGGCTGCTATTGCGCACTATCTGAACCTGCAGCATGCCGACGGATCGTGGCCGGAGTACTCGATCAACGAGAAGTCCAAGGCGGCCAGTGGTTTCGGGATGGGATATCTGGCGAAGACCCTGGCCAACCTGCGCTCTTCTGGTGCGTTGCCGTTGCGTCAGGCCGAGATCCAGGCGGCGTTGCGGCAGGGGATGACGTGGTTCCTTGATCCGGCGACGCCGATCTGGGGGCCGCCGGTGGAGTATGCGAACCAGAACGCGGCTGGGTTGGCAGGGGCGACTTTGGCGTTGCGGTTGACGCCGGATGCTGTGTTGCAGGCGCGGTTGCGTGACCGGATTTCCTACATTGCCGAGCACGGGCAGAGTCCGGCGGGGTTCTTCTATGAGCCGGCCGGGATGGACATCAACTACAACTTCGAGGTGATGCTGCCGGAGATCGCCGAGATCTATGCGTTGACCCGGGATCCGACGGTGGTGACGATGGCGCGGCGGTTCGCGGAGTGGTTCGGGTACAACGTGGTCCGGGAGCCGGATGGGTCGGGGTCGTTGACCTATGTGGCGATGTCCGGTCGTACGAGTACGTCTTACTACGACGACGCCATTCCCGACCCGGATCGGACCAACCTCGGGTCGCTGTTCGTGCCCGAGGTGCCTGCTCTCGGGGCGTTCTTCACTTCGAGAGAGGACCGGGCGGGGTTGCGGACGGCGTGGAGCCGTTCGGCTGGGCCGGTTCCGCCACTGGCCAAACAGGACACTTCGCCGCGGATCATCGCGCATGTCTCCTACGGCGAGGCTTTGCCTGGTACTGAGGTGAAGCAGCAGGCGATCCGGCAGTTGCCCTATCTGGCGAGTTCGGATTTCGCCGTGCAGCTGAAGGACTCGTTGACTGGGCAGACATACTGTTACGTGCGGCGGCCTTCGCTTTACGTGACGGGGTTCTTCGGGACGCGGCCGACTTCGATGGTGCGGAGTTCGCTGGGGATGTTGTGGCATCCGCGGGCGGGGATGGTTGTGCACTCCCAACAGGACGACACCTCGTGCTGGGCGAGCCTGCTGCCGAACGGGAATGCCGATGCGCACAGCAACCTTGTCGCTTCCTACTTCGTGGGCTCGCAGGCTTGGGATGGGCGGCGGGTGGTTCCTGGTGACGCTCCGGTGGTGATTCGGTACGCGTTGCCGGATGGGCGGATTCGCACTGATGTGACGATCGCGTCTTCTTCGGTGACTCGGGCGGTGCAGGGGACCAGTGCATTGACCGAGCAGATTCCCCTGGTGCTCCTGCCGTCGGATCGGGTTTCGTACACAAGCGGTATGCAGGTTGTATACAACGCGTATACCTCTGGTGTGGCTTCGGGTCTGGTCATTCGGCGGGCTGGGGTGACTATCACGATCTCGTGGGGCACGTCTCTGGCCGCCTCGGTTACGCCGACTGGCGTGACCTTCCTTCGGGGTGGGGCTCGGCGGTTGCACGTACTTCGGGTTCCGCATGGTGGCGCGCTGACCACGACTATCAGCTTTCGGGGTTGACCTCAGGTGTGGTTGAGGTTTCAGACTGGAGGTGACACAGGGAGGACACACACATGCGCGTTGTTGAGGTCACCTCGTTTGGCGGGCCTGAGGTACTGCAGGTACGGACGTTGCCCGATCCCGTTGCCGGGGCGGGGCAGGTGGTGATCGACGTCGCCGTCGCTGGGGTGCACTTCGTGGATACCTGGATCCGGCGGGGGCTGGGCGGGCAGTACTTTCCCGTTCAGCCACCTTACGTTCCTGGGGGCGGGGTGGCCGGCGTTGTGCTTTCGGTTGGGGCTGGTGTGGATGGTGACTGGGTGGGGCGGCGAGTTGTCGTTGGGGGTGACAACACCAGATATGGGCATTCCGGGGTGGGGTATGTGAGCCGGGCGGTTGCTCCTGTTGGCTCGCTCTTTGTGGTGCCTGAGGGGGTTGGGCTTCCGGAGGCGATGGCTCTCTTCCATGACGGGGCGACTGCTTTGGCTCTGGTTGAGACTTCTCCCGTGGAGCCTGGTTCTACTGCGTTGGTGCAGCCCGCCGCTGGGGGTGCGGGGACTTTGCTCGTGCAGTTGCTGCGGGCTCGGGGTGTGCGTGTGGTTGGGGTGGCTTCGGGGGAGGCCAAGTTGGCGCTGGTCAAGGATCTTGGGGCGGATCTCGTGGTGCCTTACTCTGGGGTTGGTTCTGTTGGGGCTGTTGATGTTGTGTTTGACGGGGTGGGTGGGGAGGCGGGGGCTGCTGCTTTTGGGTTGGTTCGGGAGGGTGGGCGGTTCTCCAACTATGGGAATGCCAGTGGGGT
>CBIMJO010000267.1:0-9196 GCA_966244135.1 uncultured Actinocrispum sp.
ATGGTCGCCCGGCAGTTCGCCCCCGGGTTCCGGATCGACCTGCACCACAAGGACATGGGTATCGCGCTGGCCGCCGCACGGCAGGCCGACGTGAGCCTCCCGGTCACCGGGCTGGTCGCCCAGCTCGTGGCCGCCGCGCGCGCGATGGGTCACGGTGGTCTCGACCACTCCGCGCTGCTGAAAGTCACCGAAGCACTGTCCGGCCGCGGCTGAAAGGGCATCCGATGGCAAGAATCCCCGTTATGCAGGCGGTCGTCGAAGTCCTCAAGTCCGAGGGCGTGGACACCGCGTTCGGCTGCCCCGGCGCCGCGATCCTGCCGCTGTACAAGGCCATGGAGGTCGTCGGCGGCATCGAGCACCTGATCGTCCGGCACGAGGAAGGTGCCACCCACATGGCCGACGGGTGGGCGCGGACCAACGGACGGGTCGGTGTCGCGATCGGCACGTCCGGCCCGGCCGGCACCAACATGATCACCGGCCTGTACACCGCGCAGGCCGACTCCATCCCGATGATCTGCATCACCGGCCAGGCCGTTTCCTCGAAGCTGCACCAGGAAGCGTTCCAGGCGGTGGACATCGTGGAGAGCGCCAAGCCGGTCACCAAGGGGGCGGTGCAGGTGAAGGAAGCGGCGCAGGCGCCGTGGATCTTCCGCGCAGCGTTCCGGATCGCGCGGTCAGGGCGGCCCGGGCCGGTGCTCATCGACCTGCCGCTGGACGTGCAGAAGCAGGAGATCGAGTGGGACGCGTCGATCGACAGTCCGCTGCCGGTGCCGAGCGTCGAACCGCACGTGCCGCGGGTCGAGCGGGCGTTGGACATGCTGCTGGCAGCTTCGAAGCCGTTGCTTCTGGCCGGCGGTGGGGTGATTCTCGGTGAGGCTTCGGCGGAGTTGCTGGAGCTGGCCGAGTACCTGCAGATCCCCGTGCAGGCGACCTTGATGGGTAAGGGCGCGCTGGACGAGGACCATCCCTTGTACGCGGGTATGACCGGTATTCAGACTTCCCAGCGGTACGGCAATGCGTCCTTTTTGGAGTCCGACCTGATCTTGGCTCTGGGGGCGCGGTTCGGGGATCGGCACACCGGGGATCTGGATACCTATCGTGGGGAGCGGAAGTTCATCCACGTGGACATCGAGCCGACTCAGATCGGCAAGGTGTTCGGGCCGGATCTGGGCATTGTCTCGGATGCGAAGGTGTTCCTGCAGGCCATTTTGCGGCTGGCCCGGGCGCGGGATGCCGGGCGTCCGGCGGGTGCTTGGGTCGCGCGGGTGCAGGAGTTGAAGGCGACGCTGACCCGGCGCGAGGACTTTGACACCGTGCCGGTGAAGGCGCCGCGGGTGTTCAAGGAGATCAACGAGTTCTATGGTCCGGATACGTACTTCGTGACCGCGATCGGGCTCTACCAGATCTGGTCGGGGCAGCATCAGCTGGCGCACAAGCCGCGGCACTATCAGGTTTGTGGGCAGGCTGGGCCTTTGGGGTGGGAGATCCCTGCCGCTATCGGCGTGAAGAAGGCGTTGAAGGAGACCGAGCCCAACGCTGAGGTTGTTGGGGTGGTGGGTGACTACTCGTTCCAGTTCTTGGTGGAGGAGCTGGCTGTCGCGGCTCAGTATGACGTTCCATTCGTGTTGATCATGCTGAACAACGAGTATCTGGGCCTGATTCGGATGGCTCAGGATCATGGCGGGTACGACATGAACTACGAGGTGGACATCCACTACGACCTGACCGGGTCGGACAACGTGAAGATCATGGAGGCCTATGGGTGCTCCGGGCGGCGGGTTACCCAGCCTGGGGAGATCGCGGACACTCTCGCGTGGGCGCGGAAGCAGGCGGAGGCTACGAGTCGTCCGGTGCTGGTGGAGATCATGATTGAGCGGGAGGCTAACACCGCTAATGGGGTCTCTATCGCGAATGTGAAGGAGTTTGAGCCGCTTCCGTAGGTTTGTTGTCATCGGCCCGGCGCCTTTGGGTGCCGGGCTGTTGGCTTGAGGTTGGCTGGGTTAAAGATGATGTCCTCGCCGGACGGGCAGGCCGCCAAGAGGGACAGGGGATCCTTCGGATCCTTTGGGGTGGGGAGGGACAGGACACGAGGACCCGGTCTGGGGCGCGGGCACGCGCGGTGGTCTGGTTGGGTTCTGGGCGGCTCGATGGTTTCGGCACAGTGTTTTGGGTGTGGGGGTGGGGTGGGTGTTGGGGGATAATGGATTGCGGTGCCGGGGATGTTCGCTAGTCTTCTTCGTAGCACCTCCGGTGCGCGGCCAGGCGGTTACTTCGCTCGAAACGAACTCTCGAACCGCAGGGCGACTTTGATCTCGGGGGTCGAAAACTTCAGATGGGTGCCCGGTGCGCAGGAAACGGTTACTTCCACTTCTAATGGGCGGGTCGCAGGTTCGACTCCTGCCATCACCACCACATCCTGGTGATGTAGCTCAGCGGCAGAGCAGCTAATGTCACCGTATCCGACTTTGACCTCGGGCCCCCTTCTGTTGCTTTCGGCCCCTCCTGGAAACCCTTTGGGGGTGGAGCATGGCCAAGTTCAACGCTGCGCGGACCAAGGCGAAGGCTACTTCGCCCGTGTACACCGAGAAGCGGCCGTCGGGTCGTACTCACCAGGGTGGCGCTGGGTATGCGCGCGACACGAAGTCGGAGCTGTTCCTGCTCGCCGTGACCAACATGGTGGGGGAGAAGACCTTCTACGAGACCGCTGGTGCGCGGGACGAGCGGTATGCACAGCTTGTCCGTGAGGCCACTGTGGAGGATCCGGAGTGGACTGCTCGGCTGCTCAAGTGGTTGCGGTCGGAGGGGAACCTGCGGTCGGCGGCTCTGGTTGGTGCCGCGGAGTTCGTGAAGGCTCGGCTGGAGGCTGGGCTCGATGGGATGTCGCGGCAGGTTGTCGACTCCGTCCTGCTGCGGCCCGATGAGCCCGGGGAGATGCTGGCGTACTGGATCGCCAACTACGGCAAGGCGATTCCCAAGCCGGTCAAGCGGGGCGTCGCGGATGCCGTGCGGCGGTTGTACGACGAGCGCGCGCTGCTCAAGTACGACACTGACAGCAAGGGATTCCGGTTCGGTGACGTGATCGACCTCGTTCACCCGGCCAACACCGGGCCCGCGCAGGCGGAGCTGTACCGGCACGCGCTGGACCGCCGGCACGAGCGGGACAACCCCATCCCCGCGCAGCTCACCATGCTGCGCAAGCGGAGTGAGCTCATGGCTCTCAAGGTCGCCAAGCGGGCCAAGGTGATCCGGACCAAGGACGGCCGGAACACCCTGCGCGACGCGGGAATGACCTGGGAGTCGCTGGCCGGGTGGCTGCAGGGACCGATGGACGCCACCGCGTGGGAGTCGATGATCCCATCGATGGGTTACATGGCGTTGCTGCGTAATCTGCGGAACTTCGACCAGGCCGGGGTTTCGGACGCGGTGGCCAAGGCCGTCGCGGACCGGCTCGCCGACCCGCAGCAGGTCGCGCGGTCGCGTCAGCTGCCGTTGCGGTTCCTGTCGGCCTACCGGGCGGCGCCGTCGCTTCGGTGGGCATGGGCGCTGGAGCAGGCGATCACGTTGTCGCTGGCGAACGTTCCCTCGCTGAAGGGACGGACGCTGGTCCTCGTGGACACCTCGGGTTCGATGAACTCGGTGCTGTCGCAGGGAAGCGAGCTCATGCGGTGGGACGCGGCCGCGATCTTCGGGATCGCGCTCGGCCTGCGGTGCGCGGACGCGGACGTGGTGTCGTTCTCGGCGGGCGGAAGCTGGAACGGCCGGGTGTACGAGCTCAGCCGTGAGTTCCCGTTGCGGGGCGGCGAGTCGCTGTTGAAGTCGGTGGAGCGCTGGAAGACCGGCGGCTACTTCCTCAACGGCGGCACCGACACCGTCGCGGCGCTGAAGAAGCACTACGCGAAGCACGACCGGGTCGTCATCGTCACCGACGAGCAGGCCGGGTACGGCGACGTCGGCAAGGCACTGCCGTTGACGGTTCCGATGTACACCTGGAACCTGGCCGGCTACCAGAAGGGCCACGCGCCCAGCGGATCGCACGACCGGCACGCGTTCGGTGGCCTCACCGACCAGGCGTTCCGGCTTACCCCGTTGCGGGAGGCCGTAAAGTTTGCCAGCGGGCCGTTCTCGGCGGGGGCGCTGGGTGGTTGCCACGGCTTGACCCGTGGCAACCACCCGGGCACGGCATCCCGGTAAGTTTCATACTGGGAGCCGAAGTTGCGCGCCAGCGACGGTTCCTCGTGCCAGTGCACCATCGCGTAGAACCCGCCGGACACCACCGCCGCGTACAGAAACACCCACGGCTGACCGAAGACCAGGGCCTGCCCGGCGATCGCGCCGAGCACGCACAGGTACATCGGGTTGCGCACGTACCGGTATAACCCGCCCACCACAAGGTTTTCCGGCGGGGCGATCGGCGCTGGAGTACCCAGGCCCTCCACGACGAACCGGGCGAACGCCGCCACGAGCACGGCCACCGACGGCACCAGGATCACCCAGCCCAGCACGCGCAGCGGCGGCCAGATCGGTTCGAACACCCACCCGGTGATCAGCCAGGGCAGCAAGCCGGCGACGATTCCCGGTGCCAGTACGAAGAACACAGCCGAACCCACAGCGGCGACGACTCTGTTGCGCACAGAACCATTCTCAGCCCGGACCAACTCCTACGGCCCGGAAGTCACCCGGTTGGCCGGTCTACTCCCCACTATCGGGCTACCGCGACGACCTCGGCGGGACCGCTGGGTGCGCGTGACGCCCACTCCGCCGCCTCTTCGGCTGACGACACCTCGATCAGCAGGTGATCATCCCGGGCCTCCAGCAGCACCCCGGCCAGGCTGAGCTGACGGGTGTACGACGCGGACAGGTCGCCTTTGATCATGTAGCGCATGGGAAAGCTCCTCTCGTTCACACAGACGTCGAACGAGAGGAGCCATCCTCGACAGCGCTATCTCAAAGACAGGGTTTCTAAACGGAGACGAGTTCCCGGACCGGGTGCTCGGGCTCGGTGCGCACGTGGTGGTGCGGGGCCAGGCGGGCCAGGATGACCACCCCGGCGATGGTGACCGCGCAGGCGAGCAGCGCGCCCATCCCGGACAGGAACGAGTCGGGCAGCTGCTCGTTCAGCACGAGCACCCCGATCAGCGACCCGGTGATCGGGTCGGCGACGAGCAAGGTCGCGTAGCTGAGCGCGAACCGGCCGGTGCGGTAGGCGTTCTGCTGGAACAACAGGCCCATGATGCAGAAGACGACCGCGAGACCGCCGACCCAGAACACCGTTCCGGAGACCTCGCGCAGCGCGGTGCTGCCGCTCACCCGCACCAGCGCGGCGAAAACGCCGTAGCCGATGCCGGAGCCGATGGCCAGGAAGAGCGCGTTGACCGCGCCCAGGCTGCGGCGCGCCATCACGGCGGCGCCACCGAGCAGTGCGAAGGCGCAGCCGCACAGCACGATCGCGGAGGGGGCGTCCAGGGTGGGCGGGGCCGACTCGTGCGGGAGCAGCATCAACAGGCTGACCAGCCCGGTGCTCACCGCGAGGGCGCCCGCGATCTCAAGCTTCTTGACCCGCCTGCGGTCGATGGCGGCGGCGATCAGGACGGCGA
The DNA here is from genome assembly GCA_966244135.1 of uncultured Actinocrispum sp. GTDB lineage: Bacteria > Actinomycetota > Actinomycetes > Mycobacteriales > Pseudonocardiaceae > Kibdelosporangium. The sequence goes on from CBIMJO010000267.1 coordinate 5,595, forward strand.
TCGGCAGGCCGCTCATGCCCAGGGGCTGCACCACCGTGAGGGGGCCGTTGGCCAGCGCGATGATGTGCATCGCGGCGCCGCCGAACGTCGTCAGCGCGCCCAGCAGCCACTTCGGTGTGCGGATGAGGTGTGTCAGCAGACGGAGGAAGCTCTGGTTCTGGCAATGGCCGGCCGCGTTCTGCTGCAGGGCGGCACCAAGCGCTACCAGTGGGGCGCCGGCCACGGCGGCCACCAGCCACAGCGTCACCGGGTTGCTTCCAGAGTAAGGATCATGTCATTCCCACGTTGGGTAAGGAGTGATCGGTTCGAGATCGAATCGAAATGCACACCGGCACCCTAATGGGTGACCCCTAAGGGACGTGTGAGCCGGGGTGCCGGTTGCGTACCCCGCTGACCTGCTGTCAAACAATTTTCCGCTGAACAGCGGCCGAAGACTCAGGGGAATGTGATCCAGGACACATCCTTATTCATCATTGACATGACCTATTCATTTCCTGTCGATTTCCGGCGGCGCCGTTCACCGGCACCGCCGGAACTCCAGGTCAGAGCCGATCTTCGATCGGCAGCCGCGACCTGGTGAGCAGGCCCGCACCCAGCATCGCGACCACCGGCACGACGATCACCGTGACGAGCACGCTGATCCACGGAATGACGATCGGAAACGACGGTGGCGCCGGCCAGACCCCGGCCAGGCCCTGGTTGAACGCCGTCAGCACGGCCACTGCCGCACCCATACCGGTGACCGCCCCCAGGGTGGAGCCCAGCCCGGCGATCACTCCGGACTGACTCAGCGACAACAGCCGCCGCACCCGCGGGGAGGCCCCGATCGCGGCCAGCGTGCTCAGGTCGGCCTTGCCGTCGGCGGCGGCCAGGCCGGTGGCCAGCGCGGCCGCGCCGAGGGTGATGATCGCGGCGACGATGACCAGCACGGTGAGCGTGCTGTTCTGCGATTCGCTGCCGCGTTCGACATACGCCCCGTAGTCGTTGCCCAGGATGGACTGCAACCGGTCGGACTCGTTCACCGTGGGTATGCGTGTGGTCGTGGCCAGCGCGCCCATCGACCTGATGCCGAGCCCGAGCCTCGCCGCCGTCTCGGGCGTCATCATCGTGATCCCGGCCTTCGGGCGGTGCGGCAACGCGATCGCGGGCGAGGGCACCGTCTTCGGCGCCTCCGTCTCCGGGCCGAACTTCGCGAGCACGATGGTGACCATGCCGTTCTCCACGGTGTTCGCGTCGTCCACGACCACCTTGCCCTCGCGCATGGCGGCGGCGGCGATGGCGGCGTCCTCGTCGGAGACGCCGCTGACCGCTCCGGCCGCCTCGGGCTGGACGGCGACGGTCAGGCTCCGGCCCTTCGCGCCGATCGAGAGCACCCCGAAGTAGTTGTTGTCCTCACGGATGCTGGCGCACTTCGGTTCCTGGGCGGCTGCCTTCTGCTCGTCGGCGGTCAGCTCCCGCATCAGGCCCACGTACGGGCAGGCGCGGTCATCGGGCATCTTCGGGTAGGGCGAGCAGTCCTGGCCGCCGCACTCGATACCGGACACCTCGTAGACGTCCTTGACCGGCATGCTCGTCCGCAGCGCGCTTTCCGCCTGCTGGAACGAAGGCAGCTTGTCGGGCTGTTCGCCGCCGTGCACGAACACGTTGCCCAGGGCCATGGACGTGATCTCGTGGTCGCGCTGGTCGATGGAGATCATGGCGATCGCGGCCGTCAGGGTGCCGATGACCGCTGCCGCCACCGCGGCGATCGCCGGCGCCGCGGCGGTCCGGTTGCGGGAGGCGTCCCGCAACGCCAGCCGCGCGACCGGCGGCAGCCGGCGGCCGAGCCGGGCCACCAGACCGACCAGCGATGGCGTGAAGAACACCAGCGCCAGTTCGACGATGACCAGACCGGAGAGCACGACGCCGGTCTCCGTCTGCATCGCGCCCAACGCGGACGTGCCGACGCCGATCAGGCCGATGGCGGCGCCCGCGATCGGCCAGCGCCGCCGGGTCCGGGTGATGCCGCGTCGCCCGGCCAGCGCCATGACCACGTTCTGCCGCGAGGAGATCCACGCGGGCACGAGCGCGGCGAGCACACCGGTCACGATGGCGGTCACCGCCAGACCCAGCACCGAGACCAGGGAGATCTGCAGGTCACCGGCGCGCTGCCGGGTCAGTGTGGTCTCGATGACCGGGATGAACAGCGCCGCACCGGCGATACCCAAGGCGACGCCGAGCACCGCGGCGAGCGTGCCGTGCACGATCCCGTCGGCCAGCACGATCCGACGGACCTGCGCGGGAGTCCCGCCGGAAGCGGCCACCAGGGCGAGATCCCGGCGGCGCCGCTTCGCGCCGACCGCGAACGCGGCCCCGGCCAGCAGCATGACCTCGATCAGCGCCAGGCCACCGACGAGAATGAGGCCGGGGTTGGTGTGCGAACCGCGGCCGATCGGCAGCTCGTACTGCTCCGCCTTGGGTGGCGGGTTGATCAGCACGTCACGTGAGATGGCCACGATGCCGTGCGTGTTGAGCTGCTTGACCTCGGTCCAGGACAACGGGTTCGGCGTGCCCACGATCCACTTGGTGGTCTGGCGGTCCACTTTGGACTCCAAGCGGTGCACGACGATCGCGCTCGCGTCCAGGTTCTGCGGGTCCTCGACGATCCCGGTCACGGTGAACGTCCGCGAGTCGTCGGCGGTCTTGACCGTGCCGCCCACACCGACGCCGAGCCGGGTGCTGGCCGCGGGTGTCAGTGAGACTTCGTTGTCGGCACTGGGCGCCCGGCCGGACACCGGGTGCAGAATGCCTGCCGCCAACGGGTTCGCGTAGTCCAGCTGGCGGGTGGTCAGGGTGCCGATGCCGTCCGCGGTGTGCACGGCCAGCTGCGACTTCAGGTCCGGGATCGCTTTCGTGCCGGCCGGGAACTGGGCCAGCAACTGTTGTTCCGTTGGCACGTCACGGGATGGGGTGGCCTCGTTGACCGGATACGCGTTGAGGTAATCGGGTTCCTGCCGTACGGCCGCGTCGAACGGCCAGCTGACCACGGCCTGGCCGGCGCCCATCTGCCGGGTTGCCTGCTCCGCGGTGGACAGCTCGAAGGTGTCGAAGTTGATGGTCATGAACACCAGTGCCATCACCGGCAGCGTGATCATGGCGATGATCAGGGCCGACCGGCCCTTGGCGCGCTTGGCCTCCCGCCAGGCGACGCGGATCGCGGTGCGCCAGCCGGTCACCGGGTACCGCCCAGCAGCGCCTCCGGCTGGTCCAACGGGCCGGACGTGTCGACCACGACCCCGTCCCGCAGGAACACGACACGGTCCGCCCAGGCCGCGTGCCGGGCGTCGTGGGTCACCAGGATCCCGGCCGCGCCGGCGTCTATTTTGGACCGCAGCAGCCGCAGAACCGTCTCGCCCGTCTGGGAGTCCAGCGCGCCGGTGGGCTCGTCGGCGAGGACCAGCCGGCGTTCACCGATGAGCGCGCGGGCGATGGCCACCCGCTGCTGCTGACCGCCGGAGAGCTCGTCCGGGAACCGGTCGGCGTGGTCGTCCAGGCCGACCTCGGCGAGCGCGGCAATGGCGGTCTGGCGGGCTTTGCGCACGCTGACGCCGTCGAGTTCCATC
>CBIMJO010000268.1:0-9187 GCA_966244135.1 uncultured Actinocrispum sp.
CGGGCGGACCCGGTGGTCGACGAAGATCGGCCGGCGCAGGCCGAACGCGGACAGCACGAGGCCGTGCAGCGTCGGGTGCTGTTCGAGCCACCGCAGCGGCCGGTTGATCGCCGGCATGGCGCGCAGCAGCTGCACCTTGTCCATCATGACGAAGTCCCTTTCCATCCGGACCTGACGGTCCACCCGAGGACGAGCGCGGTCGAGGCCAGGTCCCCGGCGGTGAGCACGACCCGGTTGAGTACGACCACCGTGACCAGGTCCGGCCCGGTCACCAGGGTGGCGAGAGTGAGGCCGAGGATGACGTCGCGGACCCCCAGCCCGGACGGCATGATCACGGCGAGCATCCCGGTGAGCATGGACAGGGCGAATCCGCCGACTCCCACGAGGATGGCCGGGCCGAGCGGTGCGCCGAACGCCACGGTGAGCAGTGTGACCGACAGGCCGGTGATCACACACCCGGCCGCGCTCAGGGCGGTCGCCGCAACCAAGCTACCCCAGTCGGGCACCGGAAACGCACCGGCGTCCCGGCGGCGCAGCAGCCGCCTGGCGAACCCGACGGCCGCCGCGAGCAGGCGCGGTGAGGCCAGCGGCACCAGCGCGGCGAGCAGGATCGGCAGCAGGATCCACCAGACCGGGTCGGCCGCCACCAGCCGGGGCAGCGCGAGCAACCCGACCGCCATCCCGGCCACCAGGCCGAGCACCTGGCTCGCGAGGTAGGCCCCGGCCATCCGAGCCGGTGGCGCGCCAAGGGGTTTGGCCGCGACCGCGTGCGCGAGGGCCGGCCACACACCGCCGGGCAGGTACCGTGCGAGCCCGGCCAGGAAGAACACCCGGACCGCGCTGACCAGCGGCAGGCGCACCTCGAGCCTGGTCAGCAGCATCCGCCAGGCGATGAATCCCGGTATCCCACCGGCGATCCCGAGCAGCGTGGCGAGCGCCGCGTTGGCCCAGCCGACCGTGCGCAGGCTCGTGCCCAGCCCGTCACGCACGCGCCAGAGCTGGTACCCGAGGAACCCGAACGCCAGCAGGTATGCGGCCACCTTCAGCACCCGCCGGTACCGCGGGCGGCGGACGGGAGCCGTTTGCTCCACTGTGGACGCTGTGGACACCGTCGCTCCTATGCGTAGAGCCGGCGGAACGCCGGCGAGGCCGCCCATTGCGCGATGCCGATGGCCGCCCCGGCCGCGATGGTGAGGTTGACCAGGAAGTGTGTGGCGGTGAAGAACATGCCGAACCCGATCCCGCGCAGCCCGAACACATACCGGTACATCCGGCGGTCGATGACGAGATAGCCGCACAGCAACAGGATCGGCAGTGCCGCCAGCGCGGGCACGCCCGTGAGCAACGGTAACGGCAGAGTCGCGAGGGACGCCGCCGCGAACGCGCTCGCTCGCGACTCGGACGAGGCGATCACCCCGGCCGCGTACCTGCGTTGCAGGAAGAACGGCACCTGCATACGGGTCCTGGTGAACACCTTGCGCAGCGCTACCCAGAGGTTCGGGTCGTCGTCGTGGTGGCCGCGAACCGCGGTGGTGATCCGGATCTCGTAGCGGTCGATGAGCCGCCCGGCGACGACGGCCGCCTCGGTCTGCATCAGGTGCTCGCTGAACGGACCGACGTCGTCCCACACCTTCCTGGTCATCGCGGCGATCGCCGGCACCAGGATGTCGGTGGGTCCCTCCGCGGCCTTCCAGTAGTAGTGGTGGAACAGGTTGCGGTACTCCTTGGTCAGGCCGCCCCGGTTCAGCGGCATGGGCTCGTAGTTTCCGCACACCGCACCGATGTTCGGCTCGGCCTCGAGCAACGCCACCGCGGCCGCGACCGCACCGGGGTCGAGTGCGATGTCCGAGTCGAGGAAGAACAGGATCTCTCCGGTGGCGTTGGCCGCGCCCAGGTTGCGGGCCGCACCGCAGCCACGGTTGTCCGGGGTGCGGATCGGTGTGACACCAAGGGATTCCGCGACCTCGACGGAGTTGTCCGTGCTGCCGTCGTCCACCAGGACGATCTCGATGGGCGAGTATGTCTGTGCCTGGATCGCGCGCAGGCATTGACCGAGCGCGTGCCCGTAGTTGTAGTTCGGCACGATGACCGAGACCAGCGGGTTGCCGGCCATGGCTCACCAGCCCTTCCGTCGATGGGTCGGCCCGAAGGCGGGATCGAGCGCGGCGCGGGCCCAGCCGACCGTCGCACCGGACAACAGCGCCAGCTGCGTCAGGAAATGCACCGCGGTGAAGAACATCAGGAAGCAGGGCCCCTTCTCCCGCAGCACGAACCGCGACAGCGCGGGGTCGGCCGCCGCGAACGCGGCGAAGGCGGCCACCGGCAGGCCCCGCAGCGCCGGCCGCAGCACGGCCGGCGGGACCGTCGCGACGGTGAGTGCCGCCGCGAGCAGCCCAGTGGTCCGGTTGACCACGAGGGCACCGCGCCGAAGCCTGTTGCGCGCCATGTACGGCAACAGTTGTGCGCGGTGGAACTGCTCCGCGAGCAACGGCAGCAACCGATCCGCCTCGTCGTGCCAGCCCGCGACGGCCGCGCTGAGCCGGATACGGTACTTCACCAGCAGGCGTTCGCTGTAGTCGTCGTCCTCGCCGCTGCGCAGGTTCTCGTCGAAGCACCCGATCTCGTCGAACACCCGCCGCGGCATCCCGGCCAGCGCGAACACCGCGGTCTTGGTCACGCCGACCGACCGGGTCAGGACGTGGTGCAGGTGCAGCGTCCGGTAGATCTCCACCAGCCCGTCGTCGATCAGCGGTTCCTTGGCGTAGACACCGAACACGCAGCCGCACTCCGGGTCGTCGTCGAGAACCTCCACGGCGCCGCGCACCGCACTGGTGGCCAGGGCCACGTCCGAGTCCAGGAAGAACAGCACCTCACCGTGGCTCGCCGCGGCGCCCGCGTTGCGTGCCGCCGAGACCCCGCGGTTCACCCGCTGCTGGATCAGCGTGCAGCCGAACTCCTTGGCGATGCGTGCCGAGGAGTCCGTGCTGGCGTCGTCCACGACGATCACCTCGAATGGCCTGCAGGACTGGGCGAACACCGACTCCAGGCACACCCGCAAGGTCTTTTCCGCGTTGTAGCAGGGAATGATGACCGAGACGCTCGGGCTCATGACGCCACCACCGGGATACGCGCCAGCATGAGGACGACGGCCAGACCACCAAGCCACAGCGCGCCCGCCACGATCATGACCCGGTCCCGCAGCACTACCCGCACCGGATCGCCGCCGCCCTGCTGCACCACGAGCACCTGGAGGTAGCGGAACAGCACGAAGAGCGCGAACGGTGCCGACAGCAGCACAGCAACCCGTTGGTAGGCGCCAAATGGGGCGTCGGTGGACAGGTAGATCAGGCCTGTCACGACCGACAGGACGCCCGTGAGCGGTAGCAGGAGGTTGGTCAGCTCAAGGCTGTAACCACGCAGCGCCGGCCGGTGCGCGAGACCGGCGGCCACCAGCTCGTACCGCCGCTTCCCGACGAGCAGCAACAGCGCCACCGAGAGCATCGCGACCAGCAGCCACGCGGACACCGGCCGGCCCACACTCACGTAACCCTGCACGACCCGGAGCACGAAGCCCATCGCGACCGTGCCGATGTCGAGCAGCGGAACATGTTTGAGGCCACGGCTGTAGGCCACGTTGAGCACGACATAGCCGAGCACCGGCCAGTACGGCCCGCCTGGGGCGGTCGCGACCAGCACTCCGAGCAGGGCTGACAGCGTTGCGCAGTAAAGGACTCCGGCCCGGACCGAGACCTGGCCGGCGGCGACGGGCCGGCTCCGCTTGACCGGATGACGCCGGTCACGGTCGCGGTCGGTGATGTCGTTGCCGACATAGACGCACGCCGCGGCCAGGCTGAACACCACGACCGCCCACGCGATGGCACCGACCTCGTGCGCGGTCCAGTGTGGAACGTCGATGAGCGCGACCGGCACGAGCAGCAGGCTTTTCATCGCGTGCAGCGGCCTGCACAGGGCGAGGAGATCCGTCAGCCGGCGCGATCGGGGCGCGGCCGGTGACCGCTCCGCGGGTTGAGTGTCGAGCATGGGTTCCTCACAGATGCCGATGCGTCAGAACAGGATCTTCGCGACCGACAGGGCACCCTGCCGCCAGGCGTCCCGGCTGGTGTTGCCGTTGCGCGACGGCGCGGTGGCCACAGTGGACTCCCGCCACCACTCGAAGGTCCGCAGAATCGCGTCCACATTGGACGACTCCGGGCGGAAGCCCAGCCGGTCGTGGGCCTTGTCGATGCTGACGTAGGAGTCGGCGAGCAGCTTGTGCAGCAGGCGGCCGTACACCGGGGAGAGCTTGGTCCGTTCGAGCATCCTCAGGACGGCGAGCGCCGGCCGTTGCGGGAGGGACACCACACGCTTGCCATGCCCGGCGGCGTCCAGCACGGCCTGGAAGTCGGTGCGCAGCGTGCCGAACTCGGCGGCGGCGATGTTGTAGGTGTCGTTGGCGGCGTCTTCGTCGACGGTCAGCACGGTCGCGATCGCGGCCACGAGATCCTCGATCGCGAGCATCTGGATGCGCACGTTCCCGCTGCCGAGCACCGGGAAGTTGCGGCCCTCCCGCGCCCACTCGAACAGCATCGCGAACAGGCCCATCCGGCCGGGACCGAGGAACGTCTTGGGCCGCACGATGGTCACGCACATGCCGTCGGCCCGGAACTTCTCGGCCACCTCCTCCGCCTCGGTCTTCGCCCGGCCGTAGACGTCCACCGGCTCCCTGGGGTGGTCCTCCGGTGTCGGCACGAGGCTGGGCAACCCGTACACGGCGGTCGAGGAGATGTGCACGACCCGGCCGACCTCGGCGCGCCGGGCGGCGGTCAGCACGCTGGTGGTACCGCGCACGATCACGTCCTGGATGGCGTCGGCCGGGTAACTCGGCAGCGCGGAAGCGCAGTGCACCACCGCATCCGCCCCCTTCAGCAGCTCCGTCATCCGCTCGGTGTCCCGCACGTCGGCGATCCGGCAGGCCCACCGTTCAGGGGCGGCCGGGGCCCTGAGGTCGACGCCCACCACGTGGAACCCGTTGCCCACCAGGAAACGGGCCAGGGTGTCGCCCAGCATCCCGGCGCTTCCGGTGACTACGACCCGGCCGGCCATCGCGGCACCACCTTCTCCTTGATGAACCGGGTGACGAGCCGGGGCAGCCCCTTGCTCAGGGTCGCGTCGAGGCAGTCGAGGAAGAACTCGACGTCGGCGGGCTCGACCACCAGTGGCGGCGCGGCGACCAAGGGGTTGTCGCCGTTGAGGGTGTAGTAGGTGTAGATGCCGTGATCGCGGTAGAGCGCGTCCACGACCGAGCCGGTGATCAGCTTGATCCGCAGCCGCGGGTCGGCCAGCAGCCCGCGAGGGGCCAGGCGCGCCGCGAGGTCGAGGATTTTCGGCCCGCCGTCGAGGAAGATGCCGTACAGGGCGCCCGAGCCGGCGATGGCCGCGATGGTGTCCGGATGCTCCTTCTGGATCCGGTGCAGGCCGGGCGCCAGGATCCGCTCGATGTCCCGGGCCCGCCGCGGGTAGTCGTCCTCGACGGCGATGTTCACCGCCTCGATCGCGGTGGCGGTCTCCTCGCCGAACCCGTAGTACGTCGTGCTGGTGCTGTGCACGAGGGCGTCGGCGAGGTTGTCGAAGGCCTTGCGGAACACCGGTTCCCGCGCGATGTAGGCCGAGATCGAGGATTTCCCGCCGCCGAAGGACTTCGAGGTGGTGAGCACGTCCGGGACCAGGCCGGTATAGCGCATGAAGTGGAACAGGCTGCCGGTCTTGCCCCAGCCCGTGTAGATCTCGTCGAAGATCAGCACGATGTCGTTGTCGTCGCAGAGCTGCCGCACACCGCGCAGGAACTCCTCGGAACAGCTGCGCATCGTCGAGGCGCTGAACGGTTCGACGATGATCGCGTACACGTCACAGCCGCCCCGGGCCGTGCGGGCCGAGGCCACCGCGGCCCGCACCGCGGCCAGATCGCCGTAGGGAAAGGCGACCACGCCGGGGATCCCCGGAAAGCGGAACCCGCCGGTCCCGGTGAGGCTGCCGGATCCCAGGAGCTTGCCGTGGAAACCGACGTCCGCCCGAAGAATTGTGCCGCGCTTTCCGCCGTGGTATTTGTGCGCGACCTTGACGGCTCCCTCGACCGCCTCCGCTCCGGAGTTGGGAAAGAAGGACATGTTCAGGTCGCCCGGCAGGAGTTGGGCGAGGTTGTGGCTGAGGGTCGCAATATACGGTGAGAAGTAGGTCTTGTGCACCTCCATTCGGTGCGCGTCCTGGAAACGCTTGCGGGCGGCCAGAATACGAGGGTGGTTGTGCCCGTGGTTGAGCACGCCGACGCCGCCGGTGAAATCGAGTACCCGCCGGCCGTCCGTGGTGTGCAACCAGGCGCCTTCCGCGCGTTCGACGAGCTCTCTGCCGAAACCGAACGAGGTCATCAGCGAGACCTGGCTTCGGTTGACATACCTGCGATAGAGGTCCTGCACGTGCCGTGCGGTGAGCTGTTCGCAGTCCGCCAGACTCATCAATTGAGCCACTGTTGTCCCCCTTCCCTGTGCCGGACAATGCGGTGCGCGAATCGAGACTGCATCCCGCCTGTCAAGAAGTTGTAAGAGCACCGCTTGACACGGCACTGGGGAGCGGAAAGGCTTGTGCCACGCGCGCCACCCGGAAACCACAGGACGGGATATGCGGTTTCGTGTGCTCGGCACCCTGGAAGTTCGTACCGACAGTGACCGGCCGCTGCGGCTCGGTGCCACTAAACAACGTATTCTGCTTGCCGTCCTTTTGTTGTACGCCAATAGGCCGGTTGACACCGCCCGGCTGGTCGACGCGCTGTGGCCCCGCCGGGCACCGCGCACCGCCCCGGTCGCGCTGCGTACCTACGTTTCGGCGCTGCGGCAGGTGCTCATGCTGGCCAAGGGCACCGAGCTGCCGTGCCTGGCCACCGTGCCGGGCGGCTATCAGTTGCACTGCGCCCCAAGCGATCTGGACCTGCTGGCGTTCGAGGATCTTGCCGCGCAAGGACGTCAGGCCGTCGTCGGCGGCCACCCGGTGCTGGCCGCCGAGCGGCTGCGGCGCGCGCTCGGGCTGTGGCGCGGCCGCCCGTTCGAGGACGTGCCACTGGATCCGGAGTTCGGCGCCGAGCTGACCCGGCTGGACGAGAACCGGCTGAGCGCGCACGAGGCGCTGATCGGGACCCAGCTGGCCCTGGGACACCACCAGGATGTCCTGCCCGAGTTGCAGACTCTGGTCGCCGCCCAGCCGTTGCGAGAACTGTTGTGGTCGCAGTGGATGCTCGCGTTGTACCGATCGGGCCGCCGGGCCGAGGCGCTGCGGGCGTACGGAGATCTGCGCAAGCACTTGGTCCGTGAGCTGGGTGTCGAGCCGGCGGCGCCGTTGCAGACGCTGCACCGCCAGATCCTCGCCAGCGACCCCGGCCTGGCTCCGCCGCCCAGCGTGCGCACCAGCAGCCCACCGGTCCCCCGCCAGCTTCCCGCGGACATCGGCACGTTCACCGGCCGGGAGGCGGAGCTCGCCGCACTGGAAACCCTGACCGGTGCACCGGATCCGCCACGCGCCCTGGTGATCAGCGCTATCGACGGGATGGCGGGCGTCGGCAAGACCGCGCTCGCCGTCCACGCCGCGAACCGGCTCGCCGACCGGTTCCCGGACGGGCAACTGTTCGTCGATCTGCACGGGTTCACCCAGGGCGTCCCGCCGGTCGACCTGGGCGACGCGCTCGAGCGGATGCTGCGGTGCCTCGGCGTGCCCGGCGAGCAGATCCCGGTCGATCTCGACTCCAGGGCGGCGCTGTACCGCACGCACCTGGCCGGCAAGCGCACGTTGATCGTGCTGGACAACGCCGCGACCGAGGCGCAGGTCCGCCCGCTGCTGCCGGGGACGGGTGGTTGCCTGGTCCTGATCACCAGCCGGGCGCGGCTGGCCGGCCTCGCCGAGGCCGAGCCGCTCTCCCTCGACGTGCTGCCGCCCGACGATGCCGTCGACCTGTTCGTGCGCGCGGCCGGTGCGGGTGCGGCCGATCAACCCCTGCCGGTGCTCGCCGAGATCGTCCGATTATGCGGGCATCTTCCGCTGGCGATCCGGGTGGCGGCGGCCCGCATGCGCAGCAGGCCGCACTGGACCGCCGCGCACCTCGCCGAGCGGTTGCGCGACCACCAGCACCGGCTGAGCGAGCTGGCCATCGGCGGGCTGTCCGTGACCACCGCGATCGACCTTTCCTACCAACACCTTCCGGCCGGCGCGCAGCGCATGTACCGGCTGCTCGGACGGCATCCCGGGCCGGGCTTCGACGTGTACGCCGCGGCCGTGCTGGCCGGCACGTCCGTCCGGGACGCCGAGCGCCTGCTCGACACCCTGGTCGACATGCACCTGGTGCAGGAACCCCTGCCCGGCCGCTACCGCTTTCACGACCTGCTGCGCGCGCACGCCAGCGCCATCCCCGATGCCGACCCATCCGCCGCACTGGCCCGGCTGTTCGACCACTACGCATACTTGGCCGGCGTGGCAACGGATCTGCTGTACCCCTATCGCGCCGACCGGGTGCCTCACATCCCGCACCCGACCGGTGTCCTTCAACCCATCACCGACAAGGCCACGGCGACGGCCTGGCTCGACACCGAACTGACCAACCTGCTCGCGGTCGCCGTGCACGGCTCGCCGCGCCACGCCCTGTGCCTGTCCGAGACGCTGCACAGCCATCTGCTCACCCGGGCGTCCTTCGATCACGCGATCACTTTGCACCGCAACGCCTTGCGCCTCGCCCGGACGACCGCCGACCGGGCCGGCGAGGTCACTGCCCTCGGTGGGCTCGGCATGGTCTACCTCCTGCAGATGCGCTACCCGCCAGCGGTACAGCACTTCGAGAAGGCGTTGCGCATCGCCACCGAGATCGGCCGCACCGACGGTCAGTGCACCGCCCTCAACGGCCTCGCCTGCGTGCACCGCGCACACGGCCGGATCGGGCTCGCCACCGAACTGTTCGAAGAAACCCTGCAGATCGCCCGCGACACCGGGCACCTGACGGCCCAGCTCGAAGCCCTCCGCGGCCTCGGCCACGTCCACCGGCACATGCGCCGCCACCGCCAGGCCACCCAGTGTCTCGAAGAGGCCCTGGAGATCGCTCGCCGGACGGGCAACCTGGACGGCGAGCTCAACGCCCTGTGGGCCCTCGGTCACGTCC
>CBIMJO010000269.1:0-9178 GCA_966244135.1 uncultured Actinocrispum sp.
GGAGTCCACCGATTCCGAACCCTTGAGCTGTGCCAGGGGGTTGTCCAGAGCGTCCGTCCGGCTCCGGACGGCGACCGCGGCCATCTCCTCCTCGGTCCAGGCCCCCTGGTCCAGCCCAGCGCGGGCCTGCAACCCCGCGATGCCCAACGAGTCCGGCCACAGTGGACCGACTGTGTACGGGTCCAGCTGCATGGTCATCACACGGCGCAGCTTGCCCGCCGACGACTTGCCGAAGCCGTACACCAGCGCGGTGTCCACCTCGCCGGTCTGGATCTTCACCCAGGCCTCGTACAGCGCCCAGGCCGCGTCCGACTCCACATGCGACTCGTTGATCGGCGGGAACGCGCCGATCGCGTCGACCGCCGCGATGAACGAGAACGCCCGCCCGGCGATGTAGTCCGACGAGCCCGAGCACCAGAACCCGATGTCGCCCTTGGACAGTCCGACACTGTCCAGCAGCTCGCGGAACACCGGCACCAGCATCTCGACGCCGTTGGTGGTGCCGTGTGTCTGCCGGACCGCTGGGGCCTGGGCGAATCCTACGACCGCTACGTCTCTCACCGGGGTGTCCTCACAGGTGCTGGGAGTAGGTCTCGAACGCCGCGTCCGGCTCGCCGGAAGGCTCGAAATGGTCGATGTTCTCCAGTGACGTGGTCCACTGGTCGCGTGGCCGCCAGTGCGCCTTCACCCGCATGCCCATCCGCACCTCGCTCGCGTCGCAGCCCAGAACCAGGTGCTGGAAGGCGATGTCGGCGCCGTCGAGCAGGATGTACGCGGCCACGTAAGGGGGAGTGAGCCGCTGGCCGAAGAACGGGACGTTCACGATGCAGAAAGTCGTTACCGTGCCCCGGTCCGGCAGCTCGACCTCGTCCACTGTGGGCACACCGTCGGTCGGGCAGGAGCCGCGCGGCGGGATGTAGACCTTCTGGCAGGCCGGGCAACGCTGCCCCAGCAGCCGTCCCTCGGCCAGGCCGCGCAGGTACTTGCTCTCCTCTGGCGAAGCCGAATGCATGTAGTCCAGCCGCACCGGGGTGATCGCCATGCTGATCGGTTCGCCCTCGGTTTCCGAGACCTCCGCAGCCTCGCCAGGCTCGAAGCACGCGATGTCGTGGATGCTGCCGACCGGCTCGGCCGCCCATCTGACCCGCACGCGCATCCCGGTCGACATGTCGTCCGGCGAAGGCACGTCAACGGCGTGCAGCAGCGCGGTGTCGGCGCCGTCGAGCCTGATCAGCGCCCACGCGAACGGGCGGTCCAGCGGCTGGCCCTCGTCCGGTTCGGACACCCACGACCAGGTGGTCACCGTCCCCGCCGCGGACACCGGGACCCACTCGGTCAGCCGCCGCGCGGTGACCGGGTCGAACTCGACCGGCGGGACGTGCACGCGGCCGTCCGAGCCGCGGATGCCCTCGATCCGGCGGTCGCGCAGGCCGGTCATGAACCTGCCCAGGACCGGGCCGAGCGAGCGGGTGTAGTCGAACGCAAGGGTGAGGGGTGCGCTGAGCGACGTCACAAGGTGAGTGAAACATGTTCTCATCTGACCGGCAACTGGGCGTGCTCAGGTGTTGTCTTCGACCGGTAACACGTTCTAGTTTGGGGGCATGACCGCGATAGGGCTGTGGGGCATCGCCGACGAGCTGCCCGACCATCCGGCAGTGATCGACCCGGACGGCGGGGCGGTGACCTACCGGGAGCTGGCCGATCGGGCGAACCGGTACGGCCGCGGCTTCCAGGAGCTGGGGCTCGAGGCCGGCGACACGGTCGTCATGCTGCTGCCCAACTCGGCCGACCTGGTCGCGCTCTACTTCGCCGTGCTGCAGACCGGGCTGTACGTGGTGCCGGTGAACTGGCACCTGGTCGGGCCCGAGATCGCGTACATCATCGAGGACAGCGGCGCCAAGGCCTTCATCGCGCACGAACGGTTCGCGGCGGCTGCTGTCGAAGCTGGGAAAGCCGTCACCGCCAGGTTCTCGATCGGTGACATCGACGGCTTCCGCCCGCTGTCGGAACTGGGCAGTTCGACCGAGCGGCCCGAGCACCGGACGGCCGGCGCGCCGATGGTCTACACGTCGGGCACCACCGGACGGCCCAAGGGCGTTCGGCGCCCGCTCACCGGCGGCGACCCGGACGACGTGCCGGCGGCCTCGACCTGGTTCTTCGGGATCTTCGGTCTCAAGCCGTTCGACGACCACGTGCACATCTGCGGTTCCCCGCTGTACCACACGGCGGTGCTGAACTTCGTCGGCATTTCCGTCCAAATGGGACACACCGTCGTGCTGATGGAGCGGTGGGACCCGGAGGAGATGCTCAAGCTGATCGAACGGCACCACGTGACGCACAGCCACATGGTCCCGACCCAGTTCCACCGCCTGCTGGCGCTGCCAGAGGAGACGCGCAACAAGTACGACGTGTCCTCGTTGCGCACCATGATCCACGGCGCCGCGCCCTGTCCACTGGAGACCAAACGGCGGATGCTGGAGTGGTGGGGCCCGGTCGTGGTCGAGTACTACGCGGCCACCGAAGGCGGCGGAACCTCCATCGGGGCCGAGGAGTGGCTGCGCAAACAGGGTTCGGTCGGCAAGGCGTGGCCCGGTTCGGTCGTCAAGGTGCTCGACGACAACGGGGAGGAGCTGCCGCCCGGAGAACCCGGCCTGGTGTACATGCGGATGGGCGCGTCCTCCTTCGAGTACCACAAGGACAAGGAGAAGACCCTCGCCGCGCGGGTCGGTGACCTGTTCACCCTGGGCGACATCGGGTATCTCGACGAGGACGGGTACCTGTACCTGCGCGACCGGAAGAGCGACATGATCATCTCCGGTGGGGTGAACATCTACCCGGCCGAGATCGAGGGCGAGCTGGCCGTGCACCCCAAGGTCGCGGACATCGCGGTGTTCGGCATCCCGCATCCCGACTGGGGCGAGGAGATCAAGGCCGTCGTCCAGCCCGCCGAGGGCGTCGAGCCGAGCGAGGCGCTCACCGAGGAACTCCTGGCCTACGCCCAGGAACGCCTCGCCAAGTTCAAGCTGCCCAAGTCGATCGACTACGTGGACGAGCTGCCCCGCGACCCCAACGGCAAGCTGTACAAGCGAAAGCTGCGCGAAGCCTACGTGTGAACGTGATCGGCCACCGGCGCGTCGGGATGGGCGAGCACCCACTCGACGCGCTTGCGGCTGTCCTCATCCGCGGGCGTGTACACGGTCATCCGTAGCTCGGGGTTCGTGGCCAGGTCGAACCCGGTGACAGACAGGGCGAAGTCGCCCGCGCTCGCGTGCCGGTAGGTCTTCACCCGGTTCGTCGGCGCCTGAACGTCCTGCGCCGCCCACATCTCCCGGAACTCCGTGCTCGCCGCGGAAAGCCGGGCGATGAGGTCCTCCCAGGCCGGATCGCCCACGCAACGGCCATACGCGGCACGGAAAGTAGCCACCATCTGCCGGAGTTCGGCCTCGCGGTCGGCAGCGAACGGACTGCAGCACGCCGGAATCGTGAAGCACTGCCACAACACATTCCGCTCACCATCAGGCGCCGCAAGCGTTCGCGCCCACAACACCGCGTACACGGCGTTCCAGGCGAGTACGTCGAAGCGGGAATTCAGCACGCACGCGGGCAACGGCAGGCTGTCCAGGATCTGCTGGACCTCGGGTTCCATCGTGGAATCGGAAACCGTGGAGCCCGAGACCGCTGGCACGGCAGGGACTTCGGCGAGCCGGTACAGATGAGCCCGCTCGGCCGGGGAGAGGCGCAGCGTCCGGGCCACCGCGTCGAGTATCTGCATGCTCACATTGATCGGCCGGCCCTGCTCCAGCCACGTGTACCAGGTCAGGCCCACACCGGACAGCAGCGCGACCTCCTCGCGCCGCAGACCCGGTGTGCGGCGGCCGGAACCGGCTGGTAGGCCCATGTCCGCCGGGGACAGACGGGCGCGGCGGCTGCGCAGGAACGCCGCTAGCTCCGGACGACGAGACGACATACCCCAATTGTTGCCGCAAGTCACCGCGCCTGCCGGGTGGTGGCAGTACCCGTATCGACAGGCTCTCAGCTTGCTATTTAACCCGTTCGGCGTGGTTTGGTGCCCTTCTTGTGGTGGGTGGGGCGCTGGTACGCCTCGCCAGTAGCGAGGATGCGTCCGACGTCGTGACGTGGGACGGACTTCTGGTTCTTGGAGCCCAGTGGCCGCCCCGGGCCTGGCCGAGGGGGTTTCGGTGCACCAGCGGGAGAAGGGATCTTCGTGCGGATGTTGCGAAACCCGCGCCGAACCCGAGCGGGGGTGAGCCGCTCGGGCGGGAGCGGCTTTTCCCAGGGCCGTCGTAGATCGGCGGCCAACGGTCGGGCGAGGCGGAGTTGGGTGTGCACGGCGATTACCAACCAGGTCCAGCGGTCGGCTGATTCCGGATTCCTGAGTTTCGGCGCGGTCCAGCCCAATGTCTGCTTGAACAGCCGGAATGTGTGCTCGATGTCGAAACGACGTAGGAACGACTGCCAGCAGCGGTCGACGTCAGTCTCGGTGGCATCCACTGTGGACCACCACAGCCAGACCGGTTTCGGGTCGCCACCGCTGGGCAGATGATCGACTTGGAGGCGGATCACCGTGCCCTCGATGACCGGAAGTTCGTCCTGGTAGTCACTCCAGGCGGCCCGCCGGGTCAGCAGCGGATGCAGCCGATCCCACGCCTGCGCGGTCGCGGTGCCGTACAAGCGGGTATCAGTGGTCGTCACCGCCTGCTCGGCGCCCCAGGTGGCCGGGTCGCCGAAGACGAACTCGCCACCATGTTTGGGTGGTCGCCCGGTGGCGCCGGGCGCGCGGGGTGGGACCGGTCGGCGCAGGACGCGGTCGGAGCGCATCCGTCCGAGAATCTCGACGGGCAGGTCAGCCAGCAGGAAAGCGATGCGGGGTGCGTCGTAGCCGGCATCCAGCACCACCAGAATGTCTGGGTCGCCGGTCTGCCACTGGCCAGCGGCGACGAGTCGTTCGACGATCTGACGGATCTGCTCGGTGGTCACGGCGGCGACATCGGCGCCGGGCGCCAGCCGGACGGCGTCCAGCAACGCGGTCCACGACGTACGGCCGGTCTCCAGTGCCGCCACGATCGAGTAGGGCCAGCCTGGCACCATGAGGTGCTGGTCGCGGCCGCGTCCATAGGTATGGCAGAACGACCGGCCTGGCGCGGTGTTGGCGTCGGGTCGTGGCCATGGCGTCACGTCCACCGCAAGCCTGATCCGGCCGTCCGCTGCTCTGGGTAACTGTTGCGCGGCTACAAGATTCCGGAGGCGTGCGATGTCGATGTCGCCGTGGTTGATCCCGTCGTAGAGCGCGCCGTGGCCACGCCGATGCTCTGGTGCCAATGACAAGCCCACCAGCGAGCGGACCGGGCCTTCGGTGCACAGCACCGCGTCGGTCAGTTCGAACAGCGCGTCCGTCCGTGCTGTCAGGCAGGCGTAGAACGCGTGGCGGAACCGGGACAGGTCCCCGAGCGCACCGGTCGCGCCGGTGTCGTGCACACTGATCACCTGAAGCCCTTGGTTGTTGATCTTCCGTCTGTGGCAAGAGGAATGATCAACCAAGGGCTTCGTTCATGATCAACCGGGGTCGCTCATGGTGCTACCAGGTTAAATAGCAAGCTCAGTATCGGCAGAGAACACCCGGCACGCTGGGACGATGCGTATCGAAGGGGCAGTCGCGCTGGTCACCGGCTCGAACCGGGGCCTGGGCAAGGCATTCGTCACGACCTTGGCGGAAAGAGGAGCACGCGTCTACGCCACCACCCGCGCCGACCTCGACATCACCAACCCGGCCCACGTCGAAGCGGCCGCGAAACGCTGCGACGATGTCACTCTGTTGATCAACAACGCGGTCAGCGCGACCATGAGCCCGTTACTGTCCGCGCCGACGATGGACGTGGCGCGCCAGGAGATGGAGACGAACTACTTCGGCACCTTGGCCATGTGCAAGGCGTTCGCTCCGGTGCTGACCGCGAACGGCGGCGGCGCACTGGTGAACATGCTGTCGATCGTGTCGTTCTTCAGCTACCCCGGGATGGGGTCGTTGTGCGCCACCAAGTCGGCCGCCTGGTCGCTGACCGGCTCCGTCCGACTGGAACTCCCGGACACCCTGGTCGTCGGCGTGCACGCGAGCTTCATCGACACCCGCCTGGCCGAAGGCTTTGACGGGCCCAAGCACCGCCCGGAGCACATCGCCGGGCTGGTGCTGGACGCCGTCGAGGCCGGCCAGGAGGAGGTCCTGGCCGACGACCGGACCAGGGCCGCGAAACTCAGCGCCCTTGGAACCTAGGCTTGCGCTTCTCGGCGAACGCGCGCGGTCCTTCCTTGGCGTCGTCGCTCTTGAACACCTCGATGCCCAGCCGGGCGTCGATCTTGAACGCGTCGTTCTCCGGCATGCCCTCGGTCTCCCGGATGGTGCGCAGGATCGCCTGCACGGCAAGGGGACCGTTGGCGGCGATCAGCGAGGCCAGCTCCAGGGCCTTGTCCAGCGCCTGCCCGTCCGGGACGACATGACCGATCAAGCCGATCTGGAGGGCCTCCTCGGCCGTGATGTGCCGTCCGGTCAGCAGAAGGTCGCACGCGACGGTGTACGGGATCTGCCGGGGCAGCCGAACTGCTGAGCCGCCCAGCGGAAACAGGCCCCAGCGAGGCTCCGACACGCCGAACCGGGCACTTTGGCCGGCCACGCGGATGTCGGTCGCCTGCAGGATCTCCGTGCCGCCCGCGATGGCCGGGCCCTCCACCGCGGCGATCAACGGCTTGGTCAGCCGCCGGCCCTTGAGCAGGGGCTCGATCACCGACAGGTCCCAGTCCGCCGCGGTGTCGCCGGGATGGCTCGCGGTCATCGCCTTCAGGTCGGCGCCCGCGCAGAACGCGCCACCGGCCCCGGTGAGGATGCACGCGCGGATCTCCGGATCCTTGTCGACCTGGTCCCAGGCCTCGCGCATGATCGCCATCATCGGGCCGGACAGGGCATTGCGCGCCTCGGGCCGGTTCATCGTGACGATGAGTACATGGCCTTGGCGGTCCACCAGGCAGTCGTCGGTCATCGGGCGCCTCCAGTGGGGGATTGTCCTGAACGATAACATGTTCTAGTTTGGCACTCGTGGCCTTCAACATCGCCGATCTCGTCGAGCACGCCGTTGATGTCGTGCCTGAGCGGATCGCCGCGATCTGCGGCGAGCGCCGGGTCACCTACGCACAGCTGGAGGAACGGACCAACCGGCTCGCGCACTACCTGGCCGCCCAAGGGGTCGGCCGCGGGTCGCACGTCGGGGTTTACTCCCGCAACTCGATCGAGGCGGTCGAGACCATGGTGGCCGCCTACAAACTCCGAGCCGTCGCGGTGAATGTCAACTACCGCTACGTCGCCAACGAACTGAGGTACATCTTCGAGGACGCCGACCTGACCGCGCTGGTGCACGAGCGTTGCTACGCGGACAAGGTCGCGCAGGCACGGACCGACAAACTGAAACACGTTATCGTGGTCGACGACGACTCCGGACTGGACTATTCGGGTGAGGAGTACGAGTCCGCGCTCACCCAGGGTGCACCCGAGCGCGACTTCGAGCCGCGCAGCGCCGACGACACCTACATCCTCTACACCGGCGGCACCACCGGGAACCCCAAGGGCGTGGTCTGGCGGCAGGAGGACGTCTGGCGCGTCCTCGGCGGTGGCATCGACTTCTACAGCGGTGCCCGGATCGAGGACGAGTGGCATCAGGCCAACTCCGGCAAGCAGTTCAGCCTGATCCGGTTCCCGATCCCGCCGCTGATCCACGGGGCGACCCAGTGGGGCACGTTCCAGAGCCTGTTCTCCGGCGGCACGGTCGTCCTGGTGCCGCAGTTCGACGCGCACGACGTGTGGCGCACGATCGAACAGCACAAGGCCCAGGTCATCCTGCTCACCGGCGACGCCATGGCGCGGCCGATGATCGAGGCCCTCAAGGAACGCAGCTACGACACCTCCTCGGTGGTCGCGATCGCCAGCACGGCGGCACTTTTCTCGCCGTCGGTCAAGGAGCAGTACCTGGACACGCTGCCCAACGTGGTGATCACCGACTCGATCGGCTCGTCGGAGGCCGGGTTCTCCGGTCTCGGGATCGTCCAAAAGGGACTCACCCAGTCCGGCGGCCCGCGGGTCAAGATCGACGCGGACAACCTGGTGATCGACGAGAACAACCAGCCGGTCGAGCCCGGTGTGGTCGGCAGGCTGGCGCGCGGCGGGCACATCCCGTTGGGCTACTACAAGGACGAGGCCAAGACCAAGGCCCTGTTCGCCGAGGTCGACGGCAAACGGTATGTCGTGCCCGGAGACTTCGCGCGGGTGGAGGAGGACGGCTCCGTCACCCTGCTCGGGCGCGGGAACATGTGCGTCAACACCGGCGGGGAGAAGGTGTTCCCCGAGGAGGTCGAAGGCGCGCTGAAGTCCCATCCGGACGTGTTCGACGCGCTGGTGATCGGCATCCCGGACGACCGGCTCGGCCAGCGGGTGGCCGCCATCGTGCAGCCGCGCGAGGGCGCCACGCCGGCACTGTCCGAACTGGACGCCCACGCGCGCAACGCGATCGCCGGGTACAAGGTGCCGCGCAGCCTGTGGCTCGTCGACGAGATCAAGCGGTCGCCCAGTGGAAAGCCGGACTACCGGTGGGCGATCGAGTACGCCAAAACCCACGAAGCTGCCGAGCACGCGGTGATCACGGCCGGCGGCACCAGGCGGTGAACTGTGCGAACGTCCTTGTGCGACACGCTGGGCATTGACCGGCCGATCTTCGGGTTCACCCCGTCCGAGCACGTAGCGGCCGCGATCAGCCGCGCGGGCGGGTTGGGCGTGCTCGGCTGCGTCCGGTTCAACGACGCGGCCGAGCTGGCCAAGGTGCTGGACTGGATGGACGAGAACACCGACGGCAGACCGTACGGTGTGGACGTTGTGATGCCCGCGAAGGTGCCCACCGAGGGCAAGGCCGTCGACCTGGACAAGCTCATCCCCGACGGCCACAAGGAGTTCGTCGAACGGACCCTGCTCAAGCTCGGCGTGCCGCCCCTGGCCGGCGAGGCTCGGGCGGGGGTCCTCGGCTGGCTGCACTCGGTGGCACGGTCGCATGTGGACGTCGCACTGGAGCACCCGGTCAAGCTGATCGCCAACGCGCTGGGCTCGCCGCCCGCCGATGTCATCGGCCAG
>CBIMJO010000270.1:0-9168 GCA_966244135.1 uncultured Actinocrispum sp.
GCCGGGTGGCGATCTCGTGGTCGCTCAAGCCCTGGGCGACCAGGCGCAGGATCTCGATCTCGCGCGGGGACAGGTCTTTCACCGGTGACGCGGGGGCCGGCGCGCCGAAGAACCCGGTCACGGCGTGGGTGAGCGAGGCGGTGTCGCCGTGCCAGGGCAGGTGGTCCGCGCCGTCGAGGGCGACGAACGAGGCGTCCGGGAGAGTGGTGGCCAGGTCGCGGCCGAGGGCGAACGGGATGGCCCGGTCGTTGCGGCGGTGCACGACGAGCGTGGGCATGGTGATGTGCGGCAGGTGCTCGCGCACGTCGTAGTCGTACACGGCGGCGAGTGACTGGGCCGCGTCCTGTGGCGTCGCGGCGGCTCGCTGGAACCGGACGAACGCCTCGCGGTCGGCGGGTGTGGCGCCGGGCATGAACACGTCGGCCAGCAGTCGTGAGCCGGCGCCCCAGTGGTTGAGGGTGATCGCCAGGATGGCGTCGCGGGCTTCGGGACTCGCGATGTCGGCGCCATTGGCGTAGCTGCCGTAGAGCGCCAGCCGTTCGACCGTGCCGGCGTGCGCCGCGGCGTAGGCGATCGCGATGCAGCCACCGGACGAGCCGCCGAACAACGAGACCCGCTCCCCCGCCTCGGCCACGATGGCCGCCAGCACATCGACTTCCTCGGCCAGATCCACCCCGAGTGGACCGTCCTGATCGGACAGTCCGGTTCCCGGCCGGTCGTACCGGATCACGGTGAACCGGTCAGCCAGGCCCTCCAGGAACCGGCGGAACACCTCATCGCGCCAGTTCAGCTCCAGATGGCTGCACCACCACCCACCCATGACCAGCACGGGCCCGGACCCCACGGCCGCCCAGGCGATCTTGCGGCCGTGCACCCGAGTGAACCGGATCCGTTGCACGTCACCAGGCTAGTCGGCGGTCAGTCGATCAGGCGGTCGACCAGTTCGAACATGGGGTACGGCTGGTTCATGCCGTCACTGTTTCACCGAAGAACCGCCGGATGTCGTCGATCCACAGATCAGGCGCCTCGTGGGTGGCGTAGTGGCCGCCGCGGTCGTACTCGTTCCACGACACGATCCGGGAGTGCGCACGTTCGGCGAGGTAACGGATCGAGCCAAGGTCGCCGGCGAACTGCACGACCCCCAATGGCACCGTTGTCGGTGTGGTCCGGGCCGGCTCACGCATGTGCTCCGCGTAGATGCGGACAGCCGACCCCGCGGTGCCGGTCAGCCAGTGGATGGCCACGTGAGTGAGCAGGATGTCGGCGTCCAGGTCGCCCATCACCTGGGCGTTCCAGGCGAGCAGGCCCACCGGGGAGTCGGCCAGGGCGTGGGCGATCGTCTGCGGTTGCTGGCCGTGGACGGCACCGTAGGAGGCGTGGTTGGCGTACAGGCCGTAGAACTGGTCCAGCACCTGGATGTCCCGCCCCGACAGCCTGTTCTGCCAATCGGGGTCGTCGGCGGGCGGCGGCACCCAGACCTGGGTCACGTGCGCGCCGATCATCGCTTCCGGTGCGACATGGGCAAGTTCGGCGCTGATGTAGGAGCCCCAGTCGTTGCCCGCGGCGCCGTAGCGTTCATAGCCCAGCCGGTTCATCAGGACCTGCCATGCCCGTGCGATCCGGCGTGGTCCCCAGCCGGTGTCCGGGGTGGGACCGGAGAAGGCGAAGCCCGGCAGGGACGGAATGACCAGGTCGAACGCGACCGCCGGGTCCAGGCCGTGCGCTCGTGGATCGGACAGTGGCCCGATCACGTCGAGGTACTCCACCAGCGTGCCGGGCCAGCCGTGGGTGAGGATCAGCGGCACAGCGTGTGGCTCCGGCGAGCGGACCCGCAGGAAGTGGACGTTGGTCCCGTCGATCGTGGTGGCGAACTGGTCGTGGGCGTTGATCCGGGCTTCCCAGGCGCGCCAGTCGTAGCGTTCGAGCCAGTGGGTGACGAGCTGGCGGACCGTCGCGGACGGCACGCCGTACCCCTTGTCGCCGCCGGCCGGTTCGGGCGCCCAACGCACCCTGGTGAGCCGGTCGCGCAGGTCGGCCAGGTCCTCATCGGCCACATCCACGCGGAATGGACGGATCTCGCTCATGTCAGCCCCCAGGCCGGTCGCGGCGCAGCACCAGACGCGAGGGTAACGGGGCACCACGCCCAGCGAGGATGTCCCCAAGATTTTTCCGGGTGGTGTCGAATGGTGGCGGCCCGGTTCGTAGCCAGGGTGAGGGGCCTGTTGTCCGCCTGGTCTGGTGAAGGAGATCTCCGATGAAGCAGTACCTGCTCGCGGTGCAGTTCGACGAAAGCAAGCCGGAGACGCCGGAGGAGAGGCGGGAGCAGATGGCCCGCACGGGCAAGGTCACCGAGGACATGCAGGCCGCCGGGTCGTGGGTGTTCGTCGGCGGTTTGGTGGGCTCGCACGCGTCCACTGTGGTGCGCCCGGCGAACGGCACGACCACGATCACCGATGGCCCGTTCGCCGAGACGAAGGAGCAGCTCGGCGGGTTCTGGGTGATCCGGTGTGCGGACCTCGACGAAGCGCTGGTGTGGGCCGGGAAGTGTGCGTTGGCTTGTGGGCAGCCGATCGAGGTGCGCCCGTTCGAAATCGTTCTGGGGGAATGAGAACCGATGGATCTGGACAGCGTCTACCGGGCCGAGTACGGCCGGTGCGTGGCCACGCTGACGCGCCTGCTGGGGGACATCGGGCTCGCCGAGGAGGCCGTGCAGGACGCGTTCGCGGTAGCCGTGCAGAAGTGGGCGGAGGCGCTGCCGCCCAACCCGGGCGCGTGGATCGTGACCACCGCCCGCAACCGGGCGATCGACCGCCTGCGCCGGGAGTCCACTCGTGAGGCCCGGCACGCGCAGGCGTTGCTGCTGCACCAACCCGACGAGCCTGCGGAGGTGGGACCGGTGCGCGACGACCAGCTTCGGATGATCTTCACCTGCTGCCACCCGGCGCTGTCCCCGCTCGCGCAGACCGCGCTGACCTTGCGGCTGCTCGGCGGGCTGGAGGTCGCCGAGATCGCACGGGCCTACCTGGTGCCGGAAGCGACTGTCGCGCAACGGATCGTGCGCGCGAAGAAGAAGATCCGCGACGCGGGCATCCCCTACCGGGTGCCCGGCGCCGCCGAACTGCCCGACCGGCTTGCCCCGGTGCTCACCGTGCTCTACCTGGTCTTCAACGAGGGATACGCGGCCACCTCGGGGGAGTTGCTGCGCACGGACCTGTGCCTGGAGGCGGTCCGCCTGGCGCGGGCGCTGGCCGAGCTGATGCCCGACGAGCCAGAGGTGATCGGGCTGCTGGCGTTGCTGCTGCTCGCCGAGGCGAGGCGGCCGGCGCGGGTGGGGCCGTCGGGTGAGCTGGTGGTGCTCGCCGAGCAGGACCGGTCGTTGTGGAACCGGGAGCTGATCGCCGAGGGACATGAGCTGGTGCGACGGTGCCTGCGCCGAGGCCAACCGGGGCCCTACCAGTTGCAGGCCGCGATCAACGCCGTGCACACCGACGGGCCGGCAACCGACTGGACGCAGGTGCTGGCACTGTACGACCAGCTGCTGCAGCACTCCCCGACCCCGATCGTGGCGCTCAATCGCGCGGTCGCGGTCGCCGAGGTGCACGGTCCGGCGGCGGCGCTGGCCGTCGTCGACGAGCTGGATCTACCGGGCTACCACCTGTTGCCCGCCACCCGCGCGGACTTGCTCACCCGCCTGGGCCGCACCTCCGAGGCCGCCGCGGCCTACGACGAGGCGATCGCCTTGGCCACCAACGACACCGAACGAGCCTTCCTGACCACCCGGCGGGCGCACCTGACCACCGAGTGAGGGGTGGCCGGTCCGGGCCATGGCGGATGGCCGGAAGTGGCGATGCGCGGGGTGGGTGTGGGCTGGTGTGCTGGGGCACATGGAGAACAACCTGGTTCGAGACACGCTCTCGACGCGGTTCGGGGCGATGCTGTACGAGCCGGTGGTGGCGAGGGGCGAACGGCTGGGCATGCGGCAGCGGCGGGAGAAGCTGCTGGCCGCCGCGCACGGCCGGGTGGTTGAGATCGGTGCGGGGACCGGTCTCAACCTGCCGCACTACCCCGGCGGGCTGACCGGCCTGACGGTGACGGAGCCGGTGCCGGCGATGTTCCGGCGGCTGGCCGCGCGGGCGGGCGACAAGGCGGTTCCGGCCTTGGCCGACGCTCTGCCGATGCCGGACGCGAGTGTGGACACGGTGGTGTCGACGTTGGTGCTGTGCACGGTTCCCGAGGTGGAGCCGGTGCTCGATGAGATCCGCCGGGTGCTGAAACCCGGTGGGCGGCTGCTGTTCTGTGAGCACGTGCTGGCGCGGGACAAGCGGCTGGCCCGGCGGCAACGGCGGCTCGCCGGGCTGTGGGCCGGGTTCGCGCAGGGCTGCCGGTGTGACCGGGACACGTTGCCGATGCTGCGGGACCGGTTCGAGATCGAGTCGATCACCGAGACACGCTGGCAGGGAATGCCCAGTATCGTTCGGCCGCTGATTGTCGGCATCGCTTCCGTCGCGTGAGATCACGGATATGAACACCAGTGCCCGGTCACCGGGAACATTGTCCGGAGACCGGGCAAAAGGCAATGTCCTCCGCTAACGCAACGCCGCGCGGAGGTTTTCATGCCCCGGTTCCTAGTGACGTTAGCGGTTAGTGCGCTCGCCCTGCTGCTCCCCGTTCCGAGCGCACATGCCGCGACAATTGACACGGTGACCACCCAGTCGATTTACGGGTGCCTCCGGACGAACGGTGCCTCACAACAACGCCTATCACGACTATCCAGTGCTGCGCCAGCTGAGTGACGGCCGGCTCGCCATTTTCCAGGCGACACACACGTCAATCCTGCAAATGTACACCGCGCCCACGGCTCATTCGATCACCGGCACCTGGGCCACCCGGCGAATCAGTTCCAACCGCAACGCCTATCCCGAGCCGATCATCATCGGCGGCACGATCTACCTGTTCTACAACCAGAACACCGATATCAATTATCCGTACCGGATTTACCGGGTGATCAAGTCGACGGACAATGGCCGGACGTGGAGCGCACCGCAGACGGTCATCGACTCCGGCCGGGCCTCGGACCGGTACGCCGAGGTGTACGCGTTCGGCGTCTAACGTCGACTTCGTCTACGCCACCGCGGACAACAAGCGCCTGATCGCCAAACGGTGGAACCCGGCGACGGGCCTGACGACGGTGTTCGACGTGACGGTGCCCTACTCGGGCGGCGCGGACACGGTGTTCTACGCGGACTTCGTGGAGCGGCGCGGCAGCATCAGCGTCATCGCCAGCACGATCAACTACGCCACCCGCAAGGACGTGCACACCGGCCGGTGGCCGATCTTCGCGATCGGCGGCTGAGGCCGGTTGCGGCGGGAGGTCCGTCGCGGGGGGTGTGATTCGACGGACCACCGGCCGCAACCGGCGGGAGGTTCCTCTCGCCGGGCCGAAGGCTGCGGTCCTCTGGCCCGACGAGACTTCCTCCCCCTCTTGCACGCGAACAACATCTCACTGCGTTTCGCGTGGTGACAACGCTGCCAGACCCCGTCCCCGGCCTGTCATCATCTCGTCATTCCCGCACGTAACCGCCCTGTTGCGGCCCGATAGGATGGGCGCTCGCGACGGGAGGGCCGCAGGCGGTGGACTACCGGGTGCTCGGGCCGTTGGAGGTCTGGAGCGAGGGTGAGCGGCTGGCGTTGCCGGGCTCGCGTCACCAGAGGGTCCTGGCTGCGTTGCTGCTCGCGCCGGACACGGCGGTGCCGGTGGGCAAGCTGGTCGAGGCGGTGTGGGACGGCGAACCGCCGGCGACCGCGACCAAACAGGTGCAGAACTGTGTGTCGGCGCTGCGGGACCGGCTGGGCAGCAAGGCGATCGTCACCGAGGGACCCGGCTACCGCGTGGTCGTCTCCGAAGAGGACCTGGATCTGCTGCGGTTCACCAACGGGATCGCCGCCGCCCGCAAGCTCGAGCCCGCCGACGCCGTCGCCCGGATGCGCAAGGCCCTGGCGTTGTGGCGAGGTCCCGCGCTGGACGGCTTGGGCGCGGCCGCTTTGGAACCTCGTGCGACCCGGCTGGACGAGCAGCGGCTGTCGGCGCTGGAGCAGTGCATCGACTGGCAGCTGGCGCTGGGTGAGCACCGCGAGATCACCGATGAGCTGGTCGAGCTCACCACCCAGCATCCGCTGCGGGAACGCCTGCACGCCCAGCTGATGACCGCGCTGGCGGGCAGCGGACGGCAGGCCGAGGCGATCGAGGCCTTCCAACGGTTACGCGGCTATCTGGCCGAGGAGCTCGGCATCGACCCGAGCGCCGAACTGACCCGGCTGCACGAGAAGGTCCTGCGCGGTGAGCTGTCCCCGCAGCAGGCCACCGAGACCGTCGC
This sequence comes from uncultured Actinocrispum sp., assembly GCA_966244135.1. Taxonomy (GTDB): domain Bacteria; phylum Actinomycetota; class Actinomycetes; order Mycobacteriales; family Pseudonocardiaceae; genus Kibdelosporangium. The sequence goes on from CBIMJO010000270.1 coordinate 6,375, forward strand.
CACTCCCCCGGACCAGCTGGACCGGGCCGCGAGAGAACTGGCCGCGGCGGTGTCCCGGCAGTGGAGCACCGAGGCGGAGCTGCGGTCGTTGAACCGCCCGAACCCGGTGCCGTTGACGTGGTCGACCACCGGCCGGCCGGTGACCACGAGCAGCCAGCAGCGGCTCAGCGGCGGGCTGACCGACCTGGTCGCGAAGTTCCGTCAGGTGCCGGCCCGTCAGCTCGTCGTGCTGGGCGAGCCGGGTGCGGGCAAGTCGGTGCTGGCGATCCTGCTGACGTTGGGGCTGCTCAAGGACATGCTGCCGGGCGAACCGGTGCCGGTGTTGTTCTCGCTGGAGTCCTGGGACCCGCGTCGCGAGCACCTGCACCGCTGGCTGGAGCGGCGGCTCACCCAGGACTATCCGGGTCTGGCGAACAAGGCCGCGTACGGCCCGGACGCGCCCGCGCGGCTGATCCTGGACGGGCGGATCATGCCGATCCTGGACGGGCTCGACGAGACCCCGCCCGCGCTGCACGCGGCCGCGATCGACGCGCTGGACCAGGTCGCGTCCGGGGACCGGCCGCTGGTGGTGACCTCGCGGACCGAGGAGTACGAGCGGGCAACCAGCCAGGACGGCTCGATCCTGTCGCGGGCCGCGGTGGTGGAGATCGAGCCGGTCGGGCTGGAGGACGCGATCGACTTCCTGACCGCGCGCAGCCGCCGCGGCGAGGCACGCTGGCAGCCGGTGATCGACCACCTGCGCCGCGACCCGCGCGGCCCGCTGGCGCAGGCGCTGCGGACACCGCTGATGGTCGATCTCGCGCGGACTGCTTACTCGCAACCGGATTCCACGCCCGCCGAGCTGACCGAGGCCGCCGACCGGACCGCGGTGGAGGACCAGCTGCTCGACGCGTACCTGCCCGCGACCTACGAGCAGCGGCCGGAACCGTTGCGGCATGAGACCTCCCCGGCGCCGGTGCGGTACGACCCGGACCAGGCGCACCGCTGGCTGACGTTCCTGGCCGGCCACTTGGATCGTTGGCGGACAAGGGATCTGGCGTGGTGGCGGCTGGACCGCGCGCTCTCCCGCGTCACCCGTGGCCTGCTGCTCGGGTTGCCGTCCGGGCTGTTGTTCGGGCTCACCGGCTGGCTGGCCGGTGGCCCGCTGGTGGGCTGGGTGTACGGGTTGTCGTTCGGGCTGGCCGGTGCGGTCGCGCACGCGGTCGGGCCCCGGCCGGGCCCGTTGCGGGTGGAGTTCCGGGTGCGTGGCACCGGGCGGCGGTTCCTGGCCCGGTTCGGCATCGGCGTGCTGATCGGGGTCGCGTTGGGCCTGGGCTGGTCGTTGTCGCCGCCGCTGGTCGCGGTGTTGTGCGTGGTGTTCGGGCTGGGCGTCGGGTCACTGGTGTGGGTGACCACGCCGGTGGACGCGAACAAGGTGTCCAGTCCGGGGATCGTGCTGAGCAACGACCGGGTCGCCGCGTGGATGTTCATGCTGGCGTTCACCGTGTCGCTCGGCCTGTTCTACGGCATGGCGTTCGCGTTCACCCAGGAGGTCCGGTTCGTGACCATCTGGAACGGGCATTTCGACCTGCTGCTCGCGGTGGCCGCCGGGCTGGCCTCGGCGTTGCTGGGCCGGTTCATGATGGGCAACGTCGGCGCGATCGCCTATGGCGTGGCCGGGGTGCTGATCGGCGGGCAGGTGTTCCCGCGCGCGACCAGCATCGGCAGTTCCGTGCTGGTCGGCGCGTTGTTCGGGCTCGCGGTCGCGGTCACGTTCGGGCTGACCCGGGCGTGGGGCGGGTTCGTGGCGCACCGCGCGTGGCTGGCCGCGACCGGCCGGATGCCGGTGCGGCTGATGCGGTTCCTCGACGACGCCCACCGCCGGGGTGTGCTGCGCCAGGTCGGCGCGCTGTACCAGTTCCGGCACGCGCGCCTGCAGGACCGGCTCAGCAGGACCGCAGGAACCGGTCCAGCACCCGGGTCCCGAACTTGAGCGCGTCGATGGGGACGCGTTCGTCCACGCCGTGGAACAGCGCGGAGAAGTCCAGGTCGGCGGGCAGCTGCAGCGGCGCGAACCCGAAGCAGCGGATGCCCAGCTCGGCGAACGACTTCGCGTCGGTGCCGCCGGAGAGCATGTAGGGCAGGGTCTTCGCGGCCGGGTCCTCGGCGATGATCGACGCGGTCATGTGGTCGACCAGCGGCCCGTCGAACGTGGTCTCCAGGGTGCGCAGGCCCAGCCATTCGCGTTCCACGTCCGGGCCGAGGATCTCGTCCAGCTCGCGCTCGAACGCCTCCTCGCGGCCGGGCAGGATCCGGCAGTCCACTGTGGCCTCGGCGACGCTGGGGATGACGTTGGCCTTGTAGCCGGCGTTGAGCATGGTCGGGTTGGCGGTGTCGCGCAGGGTCGCGCCGATCATCCGGGCGATGTTGCCGAGCTTGGCCACCGAGCCCTCGGGGTCGTCCTCGTCGAACGCCAGGCCGGTGATCTCCGAGATGCCCTGCAGGAACTCGCGCACCGAGGGCCGCAGGACCAGCGGGAACTGGTGGCGGCCCAGGCGGGCGACCGCCTCGGTGAGCTTGGTGACCGCGTTGTCGTCGTGGATCATCGAGCCGTGCCCGGCGCGGCCGCGCACGCGCAGCTTCATCCAGGCGATGCCCTTCTCCGCGGTCTCGATCAGGTAGGCGCGCACGCCGTCCTTGACCGTGATGGAGAACCCGCCGACCTCGCTGATCGCCTCGGTGGCGCCCTCGAACAGCTCGGGCCGGTTGTCCACCAGCCATTGGGCGCCGTACTGGCCGCCGGCCTCCTCGTCGG
>CBIMJO010000271.1:0-9163 GCA_966244135.1 uncultured Actinocrispum sp.
CTGCGGCACAGTTGCGCGATGTCGTTGCTGCAAGCCGGGGTCGACACGGCCGTGATCGCATTGTGGCTCGGCCATGCAGACCCACGCTCCACCAACATCTACCTGCACGTCGACATGACCATCAAACAGCGCGCCCTCGACGCCACAACACCGCCGTCCACCCCGCCAGGCAGCTATCAGCCCACCGACAAGCTGCTGGCCTTCCTCGAAAGCCTGTGACTATGCCGACCCACACACCCACCCCACCCGTCAGAGCCCCACCACCGCAACGCTTTTCGCTTTCACGCCACCGCCTGCTCGGCATAGCCGCAGGGTCGGGATAGGTCGATGATCAGCAGCGGGACACGGCCGAGCTTGACGAGTTCGTCCTGCAGCCGACCGGCGTGGTGGGCCTCGGCCAGCCGGGCGACCCAGCCGACTCCTGTTATCCCATAGGCATCCGCACTACAACGCCCATCAGCCAGCATAGGCAGTCATCGTGACGAGCCGGATCACTCGACACCGATCACCAGCGGCATTGGTACCCCTGACGACTCGCTCTCCGTCCGAATCAATTAGGTGTGCCGATCGGTTCGACCATGCCTGACATCGCGCGGCGATGACAATAAGCGTCGGATCAGCCTACGATGTCATTGCCAACGCGATTTCTCAGCGCAAGGAAGCCGCTTGGCACACGTTATACGTTTTCACCAATCTTAATTTCGTCAAATATGGGCTGCCAAGGCTCAATACCTCGAAGAGCCTGAACCGCATTCTCCACGAACGCCGGAGACCACGACTTCTGGTTCTTCATTTGAGCAGCTTCATTCACAGTCAGTTGTCTTCCAAGAGTTCCGTCACTATGCTGTTCATAGAAGTCGCCACCAAGACCAACCTGCACCTTGTACACAGGGATCGAAAGTTCGGTCTGCGGCGTCCAGGTCCCCACTACTTTCCACAATCCGTCCGTGATATGCCCATCCATAGTCTCAACAAGGAAGACCGGCCGAGACGTCGACAGGCGATCCACGTCGACAGCGTCGCCCGATCGTACGTACTCCGGATAGACGGCTATCAGAATATTTCCGCGCAACGTCAAAACGATTCGACCCAACGCGAAGTCCTCGCTTGCAACAGGGATGAGAAACACATCATCTTGCCGATATCTCACGGACATGGCACTACCTCCCGCAGCCCTATAGTTGGGCTCACCACCTGCCCTCCATGGAGCGCAACACTCGACCAGCGCACGCTTGCCGACTTCAGTGAGTGTTCATCCATCTTGGTCAATAGTGTCACGGAGCCTGGTGCTTCGCTTCACCAGAGTGATAAACGGCGACACCTCGCTATACCGCCATGGTCAGCGCGCATCCGCTCCCGATTCAGGTCCTATGTAAATCTCGACGCCTTCGTCATGCCACGCCCTCGTGTACCCACCGGTCGGGGCGGACACGACGAAGTTCTCCGCCTCCATGGATACCATGCCATCGTCGCCTCCGTCGATCCATTCGACAATGATGTGCATGCCAGGCTCCAGCGTAAATTCGGCCGCCGTTGGCTCGAAAGCCACTACAATTCGCCGGTCCGCACGGATAACAAAACGCATGTTACCTTCCGAGATTGTCCATGTAATATTGAAATAGACCCGACCGCGATTCAGAACTCGGGTTTCGCTTACCGAGATCATCGGCGTATTTCGCTACCGACTTACTATCGATATCCGCATAGAAATTCCGCCAGTAGCGGGCATCTTCGACAGTCATACCGATCTGCCTCATTTTTTCCACTTGCTCAGGAGTCTTAAGTTTACCAGCCTCTTTGAGAGTTCGCCCACCCCATGCGACGTCGCCAAATTTCGCTCGACTTTCGAAACCCATTCGCTGCCATACTGCGTCGAGGTCCTTCATACTGGGAACAGCCCAGTCAGCTAATTTGAGCGCGTCGGCGACATCATCGGCGGCCTTGGCTTCGTTCGCTGCGGCGTTCTCAGTTTTCGCGGCGCTGCTAAGGGCGTCGTCGATCGCGCCGATGCCCTTGATCGTGGCGCCGATCCCGCCAGGGACCACTGCCATGGGCGGACCGCTGGCGTCGATGAGGCCGAGGGCGATCACGCCGCAGGGTTCGACAAGCGCGCAGACGAAGCCACCTATTGCGCCGCCCGCGATGAGCCAGCGGGTGCCGGTGCTCAACTCCTCCGGCGGGACATACCCCGGAATCGGGTCGAGTAGATAGTCCTCGCCATCAAGGGGATACCACTCCCCGTCGACCTCGCGGAAGTGACGGTTGAGATCCCGGATAAGCGGAGGTGTCGCGAGTTTGGCCAAGTCCAGGACAGGCCGACGGTGTGAACCGACCTTTGCTGGGTAGTTCCCGTGCGCGGTGGGCCAGCTCTTTCCACTGTTGCAGCCGTCGCAGTAGTGGCTGGGTCCTGTGCTGGCGCTGGGGCCGCCGCCGCAGGGTGGGCAGTCCACGCCGACTTGGTGGCCTGCGGTGTAGTCGCAGCCGTCGCAGTATTGGCCGGTGGGGTCGCTGTGGTCGATCGGGTTGTTGCTGGCGTAGGCGTATCCGTTCCAGGACTGTGGATCCGCGAGGTCCAGGATCGGGTCGACGGCGGTGAAGCGGCCGAGGGACGGATCGTATTCTCGTGCTCCGATGTGGACCAGGCTGGTGGTGTCCTGGTAGCCGCCGATGAAGCTGTGTTTGTCCGGCCACGACTGCGGTGGTGCCCCGCGGAGGTTGCCGTAGGGATCCTGGTAGCGGCGTGACACCGACAGGGTGGACGCGGTAATGCTCGCCGTCGATGTGCCGTGGTGATCGGCGACCTTCCACGTCAGCCCGGCCGATGTGCGGACCGCGACCGGCTGTCCGCCGTGTGTGTAGAAGCGAGTGCCGCTGGCGGTCGTCGTTCCGGTGGCGACGAATAGTTCGAGGTCGCCGGCAAACAGTGTGGCGCCGGTCGAGTCGCGGGTGATGAGACGGTAGCCGTCGGCGTCGTACAGGTAGGACGAGACCTTGCCAGTGGCTTGGTCGGTCGCGGTGGCGACATGGCCTTCAAGGTCATAGGTGAAGGTCTGGGTCGCACCGGCCTTCGTGCGCGTCAGGGTGTTGCCCGCCGCGTCATAGTCGTAAGAGTCCGTGCTGGTCGCTCCGCCGGGGCCGGTCGTGCTCGACGAGGTGACCGCATGCGGTCGCGGTGCGCCCGGGTTGGGGTAGGTCAGGTTCGTGACGGTGTCGCCGGCGGCCGCATGATCTGTTTCGGTGACCCGGTTGCCGGTGAGGTCGTGATTCCACTCCGTCCAGTACGGTGCCGCGCCGCCCAGGGACGCCGTGCTCGGTGCCGCGGCGCAGCCGCCGGAAGATGGTGTCCAGGCTTGGGTGAGGCGTTGCAGGTAGTCATAGGTGAAGCACTGGGTGTCGGAGATGTCGGTGATTTTGGTGAGTGCGCCAGATGGTGTGTAGGTGTAGCCGCGGTTGGTGACCCACTGGTCGGTCGCGGTCGCTCGGACGGTCGCCGAGGAGCTGAGCCGGTTGGTGCCGTCCTCATAGGTCCAGGTGGTCGAGACCTGTTTGGGGTCGTTCTGATCGGCGTAGGTCACCCGCAGTGGCTGGCCGAACGCGTTGTACTTCGTATCGGACACCAGCGTGGTGCCCGCGCCGCCGCCACCGTTGGCGGCGTAGGACTCGGTGGGTTTGCCCAGTGGGTTGTAGCTGCGGTAGACCGTTTCCGTGGGTAGGCCGCCGATACCTGGCGACGACTCTTGTGTCACCGCTCCGGTCAGCGGGTCGTAGCCGACACCGAATGAGTACGAGCCGGATAGCCCGGTCTCGTTGCTGGGGATGGAGATCCTCGTCCCGCCGGGCCGTCCCGCTGTGTCGTAGCCGGTGACGGTTTTGACGTAGGCCTTTCCGGACACGAATCGCACCGAGCTGGTCAGCGCACCTTTGAGCAGGGTGTCGTAGGTGTATTGGGTCAGCTTGGTTCCGCTGGTGGAGGTGTCGTAGGAAGCGGTCTTGCGGCCGAGGTTGTCGTAGGTGTAGAAGATCTTCTGCCCGCGGGCGTCCGTTGTGGACTCCAGTTGGCCGACCACGTCGAAGGTGGATGTGGAGCTACCGGCGTCCGGGTCGGTCTGGGAGATCTTGTTGCTCCGCAGGTCATAGCCGAACGTCCATGTGTTCTGCCCGGTCGCGTCCTTGACGGTCTGCAATTGCCCGGCGCGGGTGTAGGTGTACGTCGTGCTGTCAGCAAGGTCGCTGGGCCCGGTGCGCGCCAGATCCTTGTACAGCAGCGTGGTGACCTTCTGCCCCAGCCCATTGCTGATCACCGTGGACGCGGTACCGCCTGCAGGCGGGATGGTGGTGACACGGTCACCGTCGTATGCGGTCCGGGTGCGCCACTGTTCAGTGCCGTTGAGCAGGTAGATCGAGGCGATTCCCCGGTTGGCGGAGTCGTAGTTCGACACCGTCGTGTTGGGAACCGCGTTGTCCTGGACGACCAGAAGAGTGCCTTGCGGTGAAGCGCTGTTCCAGTAGGGGGTGTGTTTCTTCCATGGGCGGCCCTGGGAGTCGAAGAACGTGTCGGCGAGCACCCGTCCGCCGCCCGCGTACGAGGTCGGTTCTTGAGTCTGCACACCACGGCCCAGGCCGTCGATGATCGTGTACATGGTCGCGTACGCGCCGGACGCGAGCAGCCGGTTGGAGGTCACCACGCTCGGCGAGGAGGTGTTGACGGCGTATCCGAAGGTGCTGTTCGCCGACTCATTGCGAGCCTTGGAACGCCCGGGTGTCCACACCGCGGTGAGCCGCCCGAGCGGGTCATAGGTCATGTCGGTGCGCAGACCGGAGCCATCCACCTTGCCCGTCGGCAGACCCGACACCGCATCGTAGGTCGTGCTCGACGTCAGCGAGGTAGGGACGCCCGCGATCATCACTGGCGGGCTGCTCGTGGTGACCTGGGTGACCGGGCCGCCGGAGGCCGGGGTGTAGGAGGTCGTGGTCTGCCGGTTCAGGGCGTCGGTCACGGTCACTGGTCGCCCGTAGACCGGGTCGTAGGTGGTCTTCGTCGATTGGAACGTCTCGGCGCCGTTGGCGGGCCATGTATCCAGGGTGTCGACCTGAGTCAGCTTGCCGACGGCCGGCGCGGCGCCGAAGGCTTGGCTGTCGTAGCGGTTGCGGGTGTCGGAGATGATGTTGGCGCTGGTCGCCGGGTTGCTGTCGGCGCAGGGCCCGGCCACCTTCTGCACTGAGCTCGGGAAGGTGTGGATCCACGCGGCGGTGTTGGACACGTAGGTGGTGCGTGTGCAGGTCGTCTGTGACGGCACACCGACGTCGCCGTTGTCTTCCACCGCGACGGGTAGCGCCTGGTCGTTCAGGGTGGTGACGGTGCGGGTGGTGCGCCAGGAGTTCGTCGCCGCGATCCAGGTCCGGGTCCGCGTCGAGGCCTTGCCGGTCACGAATGACCGCACACCATTGGCGTCCGTCGCCGTAGCAGCGGTGGACCACGGGTCGTTGACCGTTCCCGCGAAAACATTTCCGTCCAGATAGGACAGTGTTTCTCGGGAGAAGCCCTGGTGTTGTTCGGAGTCCGGGATCGACTCGTTCAGTGAGTTGACAACGGACACGCTTTTCGTCCCGCTCGCGGCCGTGTCGCCGTCCATGCCGCGCATGAACTTTTCCTTGACCACTGTGCGCGGGCCGGCCGGATCGGCCGGGTTGCCGTTCGTGGTGGTCACATCGCCGTATCCACGCCACTGCGACCAGGTCCGATGGGCGGCCTCGGCGAGGAAGTTCTCGTCGTAGTGCCAGGCCGCGCCACCCTCATAGTCGTAGTGCGTGCGGCTTTGGGCCGAATTGACCGTGCGGCCGTCGGAGTAGACGTCCGTGACGACGTACTTGTTGAACCAGTCCAGGATCGGATCGGTCTTCCCGCCCGGTGTCCAGTACATCGGGTAGCACCGGGTTGTGTTCGTCGCCGGATCAGGCGCACCGCCCTGACAGTCCGGCGCCGAATAGTCCACCGTCAGCGTCCCGCCCAGCTCACCGGCCACCGACGTGATCCGATACCGCGACAGGCTCGTGTAGTTCTGGCTCGCGAACGTCCGGTTCGACTTCGCCGTCCCGCCGAACGTCGTCGGCGGCATCGCCAGCGAACCACCAGCAAGTCCCGTGTGCACGACGTTGTCCAGCCACAGCACCGGGTTGGACCCGTCACCACTGACCGGGAACGTGTGCGCCAACGTCCATTTGTCCCGGTTGTTCCATCCACCAGAGCCGTTCGCGACCTGAGTGGTGACTGTGGTCAACCGTTTACGGGTAAAGAACGTCGGCGACACACTCGAACACGCCACGTTCTCCTTGCAGATCTGGTCAGCGGGAACATCCGGCCAGGACGACGCCGTGCCGGATGTGAGCTGCTCAGGAGCACAAGTGATGGCACCGGACGGCAGACACCGCTCCGCCGTGTCGAACACCACCTGCGCGGGCGGCTGAGCGAACACACCACCGGCTTTGGTGTTCAAGCCGTATTCCATCCGCACCAGGTAACCGCCACGGACGTACTTGGTGCCCGCGGTCGTGGTGTTGAGGTTCAGGCCGTAGTAGTTGATCTCCGGCTGGTAGTAGTAGGCGATCTGGTTCCCGCTGGGATCCACCACATAGTCGAGGTTCCAGCGATAGGCCTGCTGGCACCAGGACGTGGCAAAGGTCGACTGGTGGCATGGCTCATTGTCGTTGTTGCCGAACACCGGCGCGGTGAACGCCGACTGTGTCTCGGGTTTTCCGTCCGCCCAGCCGGGCAGGTGGTTCAAGCCGAAGAAGTACTGGGTGCCGTCGGTGGTCGTGACCTTCCAGTACTCGCCGTCCTTGGCGCCATTCGCCGCGCCGGTCAGCCTCTCGATCTTCGAACTGTCGTCACTCTTGGGATGCCACGCCCCGGAGGTCTTGTCCTTGACCAGTGGACCGCTGCTCGCGCCGAGCGAGAGCGTGGCGTTGTCGGTGGCCCAGCATTGGTCACCGGTCTTGGTCTGACCGTTGTTGCCGCCCAGATCCTTGGCACACGACTTGTAGGACCGCTCGATGTACCCGCCGACCGACAGCCCCCAGCCATCGCCGATCCACGACGGCTGGTTGTTCGTCGCCGAGGTCGCCCCGTCCACGCTGCCCGACGAATAGCCCAGCGACAGACCCGGGGCGTCGCCGACGGGCGGGGATGGCAGGGTCAACGGGTAGGTATAGGTGAACGCGCCGCCCGACCCGCCCGCCGACCACGACCCCGCCGGGGACAACGACGTCGCCGACAGATCACCCTCGCCACCCTTGGCACCCGCTACAGCGGCAACAACCATCGGCGCCGCGGCAGCACCTTGCTCAAGACGAGAGCTCCCGGTCCGGACCTTCGCCTCCCGCAATGTGATCTCACCGTGGAGATGTCTGTCCACGGTGTTGCTGGTGTCCAGCGGAGTCGCCCTCCGGCACTCTGGTTTGTCCGGTGTGGACAACACGCAGTCCGGATAGGACACGAGCATGAGACGATGCCCGTAGTCCGAGCCGTACGCGGACGCGATACCGGAGTAGTCGAGATCCACCGACAACGGGCCAGAGAGGTCACCGGACACCGGGGTCAGCTTCATCATCACCCCAGGCACTCCCGCACGGTCAGACGCCGCCCGGTCCAGTGTCTCGATCCGTACCCGCCCAGGTGCGCTCGTAACCACCTTCCGGCCGACCGCCAGCGGCACCGCCGTCTTCGCCACCGCCGTATTCGCCACTGTGGCGATGTCGGCCTCGACCGACACCGCAGCCGGCCACGACACCACCGGCGGTGCTGTGAGAGCCTTCTGCTGAGACTCGCTGACCGGCAGCGGACGCAACGGCTCGGACCGTCCCTGCACCGACTTCGGTTTCTGCAGATCGGGCAGGTTCCAGCCCAGTCCGTGCCACCCGCTCTTAGGCGGCGCCGCGATCTCGGGCGTCGACGTCCCCACCATCAGGATCGTCGCGACGATCGAGGTCAGAGTCCTGCCACGCCAGGATGTTCTCATATCAGCGTCGCCCCTCAGTGGTGCCGGATCTCGAACAGCGAGCCGGGATCGTCAGCGTCTCGATCGTCTTGGATCTGTTGCTGCGTGCGAATGCCGGAATACAGCCGGATCCCGGCCAGTCCGCCGCGCCACGGGTTCACCATCTGCCCGCCGTTCCAGTAGCCGTTCCCGGCGACCAGTGAACCGGTGTTGTTCCAGCTGCTCACCCCGGTGGAGCACCCTTGCCCGGTCCGTGGTGTGCTCGACGGGTCGAGCTCAGTGTTCTGCAGCTGACCATTGACATAGAAACAGGCCGTGCCGGTCGAGCTATCGAAGCTGCCTGCCAGGTGCGTCCACTGCCCCTGCGCCGGAGTCGAATCGCTGAGCAGCCATCGACCCGCTGAGCCGGAGATGATGAACGTCCAGCGGCCGCCCCACTCTGGCTGATAGTTCAGCGCAATCGGCATATTGTTGGGATCCGAGACAGACACCGCGGTGTTGGCCACCCCGCTCGCGAACACGTCATCGCGTACCCACGCCTCGACCGTGAACGACTTGTCCGACCGGAACTCCGCCGGACGCGGCCATGTCACCCGCGCTCCGACCGCACCCGGGTAGTTCGCATACGCGCCGTCTGCGTCCGCTATTTCACTCACGCTGCCCACCGGCGTACCCACGGAGGGTGTCGCACTCCACACGCTGTCCACATAGGACAGATCGGCGAGTCCGGCGACCTGACTAGCTGTCAATGCTCGCTGCCAGAGCTGCACACTGTCGATCGTGCCCTTGAACAAGTCCACCGCGGCGTTCTCATAGTCATACGCACCAACCGTCACATGACCGGTAGCGTCCCACGACACGCCGGTGAAGGGAGCGGACCCGGTGAGCTTGCCGTCCACGTACATCTGGAGTTGCTTGGTGTCGTTGTTGTAGACGCCAGTGACCAGCGTCCAGATCCCGGTCTGGGTGACGGAATTCGGGCGATATGCCCAATCGGCGGCTGTACCGCTCGCGTCGGCCTTGTTCACCCCGAACGTCCACGCCTTGACATCCGCCGCATAGCGAAGCTGGAACCCTGGACGATGCACACCGGACTGACCGACCACACCGTGCGACGCGGCCAAGTCATCCAGCTTGACCCACGCCGACACCGTGAACGACTGCGAAGT
>CBIMJO010000272.1:0-9142 GCA_966244135.1 uncultured Actinocrispum sp.
CGCTATGGCCGGACACCTCCGAGAACCGGTCGCTCGGATACCTGCGGGCGGCACGGTGGCGGTTGCGCAAGGTGGGCGAAGAACTGGTGGACCAGTTGAACGGGCGGCTGCGTGTAGGCCCGGACGTGCACGTGGACCTGCGGGACGCGATGAAGCTGGCCCGCTGCATCATCGCGGGCGGCGAGGCCGGTCCTGTAGGCGAGGTCTGCCGGCGGCTGTCCCGCGGGGACCTGCTGGCCGACTGGTACGAGCCATGGCTCACCGAGTCTCGTGAACAGCTACGCCAGCTCCGGCTGCATGCGCTCGAAGAGCTGTCTGGCCGGGAGCTGGCCCGCGGACACATCCCGTCGGCGATCGAGTTGGCGCTGGCGGCGGTGGCCGCCGAGCCGCTGCGGGAAAGCGCCCACCGCCTGCTAATCCGTGCGCACCTTGCCGAGGCGAACGCGGCCGAGGCGCTGCGCCAGTACGAACAATTCCGCGCCCTGCTCTTCGGCGAGCTGGGCATCCTGCCCTCCATCCGGATCGAGGAGCTACTCACCCCGATCCGCGGCAGGCGCGCGCTCCGGGCCGGGTGAACCGGGAAACGGGAGGAACGTCATGACTTTCGGTACAGGCGTCCTGCAAGTCGGCTCCACCGGGCCCGGCGTGACCGAGCTCCAGCAGTGGCTGATCGACCGCGGATTCCTGATCGCCGGTCCGGCGGCCTCCGGCACCTTCGACTCCGCCACCGACCAGGCGGTCAAGGCATTCCAGCTGTCGGCCGGCATCGACTGCGACGGCCAGGTCGGCAACGGGACCCGCACAGCCGCCGACGCGTACGCCGGCACGGCGCTCTCCGGCGGCTGGCATCCCACCGCCATCCGTGACGTGCAGCAGACCAGTACCGGTGGATCATTCACCACAACCACTCGGCGCGGCGTCCTGCACACCACGGAGGGCACGACCCTGCCGCCGTACCCGAATCCGCCGCATTTCACGGTGGGTCGCGACGGCAGCAGCGGTGTCGCCCAGCTCTGGCAGCACTACCCGGTGACGGTGGCAGCGCGTGCCCTCGCCAACCCGTCCGGCCCGCCCGAGACCAACCGTTATGGCGCGATCCAGATCGAGATCATCGGCTTCGCGGCGAACAGCGCCTTCCTAGCCACGAATGAGCCGGACACCTTCCAGACGCTCGGCGGGTGGATGCGCTGGGCCGAGGCGAATACGGGCATCGCCAACTCATCGGCGGTTACCTTCGCCGGCGACGAGGCCTTCGGGGCGAACGGCACGGTCCGGCTCGACGTAGCCGGATGGGAGGCGAGCGTCGGCTGGGTGGGGCACCAGCACGTCCCGCAGAACTCGCACTGGGACCCTGGACTCATCGACATCAGCGCGCTGCTCGCCGCTCCAACCTCGGCGCCCGCCGTCCACTCCCAGTCCCTGTCGTTGTCGCGTCCTTCCGTGCGGGCGACAACCCGGGCGCTGAGCAACGCGTTCCCGAGTCTGACTTTCGCCGTCGACCCGGCCACCAGCCCGTTTTTCGAGATCGTCCTGGTGACCTCGGTTGATCTGTTCGCACCAGAGGCAGCCGGCCGACGGACCGCGGACAACTTCTACGCGTCGCGCCAGGACGGTCTGACCCGGTCTGCGGACGCGCACGGGCGGTACATCGCTCCGGTAGGCGTCGTCGCCCGGTTCGCCCAGGCCAATCCGGACGGCGGACGTGTCTTCTACACGATCGTGGGCTATGCCGATGAGCTCGGTTCGGGCGCCATCCCGGCGGCTTCGCCCGAGCTTCTCGCGTACGCGGCGGCGAGCGTGTCAATGCTGCCGGGCTTCACCGGCCACACTCGAACCGAGTCGCTCGGGGTGCCGCTAGGGATGCTGGCCCCCCAGCACGCCATGGTCGCACGGGCGGCAGGTCTCCGCCGCATGGTGCCGGCGTCTCAAGGGCTTGCGACGACACCGCGTGTTTCGGCTGATGTGGATCGGCTCGAAGGCGAGGATGGGTACGACCTGAGGCAACGCTTGGGGGCGGCGGCACCCGCCATGCCCGTTCCAGCATCGCAAAAGGGCGCGGCGCCGAGCTTCGCGTCGCCTCCGGCGGCTCCCCCACCGCCGCCCGCCTCCGCGCTCCCGATCTCTCCCAACGGCGCGAAGGGCGTCGCCGGAAGCCTGCCCGCGAACGGCTTCCGCCCCGTGCCGAACGGATACGACAGCGCCGCGTCCACAAGCGACTGGTACTCCGACGGCTGGGAGAACTGGGACGCCCAGGGCGGGCCGCGCAACCTCTCCGACGGCGACGACACCACCACACCTGCCGACGAATTCGACCTCCCCGACACTGCGCCGGTGCCCGCCCCCGCCCACGTCGAGCTTGCCCGACCTGCCGCCCCGACCCTGCCGCCCGAGGCCAAACGGGAGATCATCGAAACCTACGTGGGCGCCGACACCGATCTGTACGCGATGATCAGCGCGGACGCCGAGTTCACTGGCGCGGCCGGCACCGACCACCCCGCCTACCAGCGCTACCACCTCGGCCTCGCATTCGGCATCGTCGCGTTCGGCCAGGACGGCGGCGAGCTCGGCCAGCTCCTGACGCTGATGCAGCGCCGCGATCCGGCTCTCTTCGCCGAGACCTTCGGTCCAGACGCCCCCGCTCTACTCGACGTCACCAACCGGCCTGGCCCGCTCGGCCGCGACCTCGCCGAGGGCCGATCGGCCCGGGTCCAGCCCATCGCCGGCGCCGATCTGTGGACCGAGCCATGGCTGGCACGGTTCCGCGCTGCTGGCGCGCCCCTCTCGTTCCGCGGCGCCCAGATCGAGCTGGCCTCCGGCCTGTACCTCGACCCGATCCTGCGGTTCTGCGCCGATCTCGCCATCGCCACACCACGGGGGCTGGCGATTGCCTTCGACCGCTCGGCCCACCGGGGACCGACCGGCGGCATGGCGTGGGTCATCGAGAGTGTCGGCCCGCTGCAGACCACCGCGCTGCGCGACGCCGCCCTCGCCGCGATCGGCATGTCCAGCGTCGAGGAGTTCCAGCGATCGCAGCCCGACCTGCTTGTCGATGACCAGTTCGGACCGCTCACCCACGCCGCGCTCAGCGGAATCCTCGCAGTGCGGCAGGCCGCTGGCGTGCCGTCGCCGGTGCCGCTGATGAGCTACGAGCAGATGATCGAGGCGCTCGGCCGCCGGGCGACCGGCCAGCCGTGGGGCGACCGGATCGTGCGGCTGGTCACCGACCCGTCCGTGGGTGACAGTCTCCCGTTGGTGACGGTGCCCTAATGACCTCGCCCGCCGGCCCGCGCACCGTGGTCGACTCGGTGGCCACAGCGCTGAGGACCGCCCCAGCCTACCGGCAGCTGCCGCCGGAGACGCGGCGGTCGCTGATGGGCTCGCTCGGCCAAATCGGCGGCTATCTCTCCGCCGATCCCCCGGCGCGAGGGCTCGCGGAGCCGCTGCAACCCGGACAGCCCGGGCCCGGCCCGGCCCAGCAGCCGGCGCCCGGCGCCCCGTCGGCCGGCAGGGGCAGCACCGTCGGGCGGGTAGGTGAGCTCGCCCGCGCCACCCTCAACGCCGTCGACTTCCCCTCCTTCGTGTCCGGGCTGATCAAGGGCACGTTCCAGGCCATCGTGGACGCCACCATCCAGCAGATGGAGGCCTATGCGACGCTCCTCCAGGAGGTCGCCAAGACCGTCGACGACTACATGCGGGACAACGTCACCGTCGACTCCGCCCGGGACTACCTCGCCGACCGTTACCCGTCGGTTCTCACCCGGAACACAGCGACCGGCACGCCGTCGCTGGACGTCAACCTCAGCAACCCCACCCAGCAGTTGCCGACGTTCTTCACCGACCTCGGCTTCGACATGCCCGCCGAAATCGACCCGGACTCGCTCGAATCGGTCATCGTCCCGGCCGCCCGCAAGACCATGGCCGAGCAGCGCCACCAAACCCTGGCCACGATGGTGCTGCTCGGGCTCAACCGGATCATCGTCAGCGACGGCGAGATCAACGCGAAGCTTCAGTTCCACGTCGACGCCTCCGAGACCACGGGGATCAAGTTCGACTCCACCCAGACCAGCATGGGCAACCTGGCCGGGACGTCCGGCAAGTCGACGTTCTCCGGCAACGGAATCATGGTCAACACGGTCAGCCTCAACGCCCAGAGCGACGTCAACCTGCGCACCGACCTCACCGGCGAGGTCCGAGTCAAGTTCGTCAGCGACGTGTTGCCCCTCGCGAGCTTCGCGAACTCGGCCGCCATCCAGCTGATCAACCAGAACGCCACGGTGCCGTCCTCGGCACCGCCGCCACCTGCGAGCGACGCAGCCGCCCAGGAGCGGGTGGCCGGCGCGGCACCCGTGAATCCTGCGCCAGCCGCCAGCCCCGCCCCAACTGCCGCGCAAGGCCTGCCCGCCAGCCAGGCGCTTCTGGCTGACGATCCCTGGAGGCCGCGCCGATGAGCCAGCAACAGCTGCACCACACCCTGACCGACCTGGTCCGGGCAATGGCACCCGAGCCTGGCGCAGGCCTGCGGGTCGGCGAAGCCGACCTCGCTGTCCCGCTTGAGTTGGCCACCGCGACCGTCGACGGCCAGCTCGTAGTGCTGGGCCGCGTGCCCCACTCGCGGTGGAAGGCCGGCTTCCTGCCGGCCACCGCGACCGCCCTCATCCGGGTGGTGGCTGTGGAGGAGACGGACGATGGCGGCTGACGGCAGCTTCGCCGTGCAGGACTTCCTTGAGGCGATCACCTCTCAGCTCGACCGCACCCAGGACGCGCTGAGCCTGAAGGCGGTCAACCGGCCCCTCACCTACGCGATCCGCGAGTTCTCCCTGAATCTCCAGGTCTTCGTGGAGATGGACGGCGAGGGCGTGGTCCGCTTCCGCAGCGCCGGACCGAACGAGACCGGTGCGAGCACCGTGTCCGTCGGCTTCACCACCATCACCCGGACGATGATCCGGGAGAACACCGTGGACCTGGCCGAGGCTCAAGGCCCGTCGCTGAATGAGGCTGGCCTCGCACCAGCCGAGCAGCGACAACTGGAGCGCCTTGGCGTCCGCAACGTGGCGCAGCTGCGACGGCTGTCCTCGGAGTCGAGCGAGAATGCCGTGGCCCAGTTCGCTGACCTGCCGGTGAACCGGCTCCGGGCAGCCCTCCAGGCCGGCCGTCCCGCGGTACGCGCTGTCCAGCCGGAGGCCCCGCCGCCACAGCTCACGCCCAACCCGGCCGTGCAACGGGTCCGGGTGCCGCCCGGCACGCGGCGGCTGCGCATCGACGGCGAAAACCTCGACGGCCTGACCGCCTCCGGGAATGCCTCGCTCGACGGCGTGGGGGTGCCGATCGTCGAGTCCGGGCCGAGGCATGCCGTCGTCGATCTTGGACCGCGCGATGCGCGCGGGCAGTTCGACCTGCGACTCGGCGACGGGCAGACACTGTCGTTCCAGCTCGACGACCAGTTCGATGGCACCGCCAACGGCGCCGTGTGGGAGCCGTCATGAGCAGCCGGCACCACGGATACGTGGTCGTGACGCTGCGGGCCGGCGAAACCGTCCCACCAATGCCCGCACAGCTCGATGTCCTCGTCGGGGCGGCGCGGGCGGCGGACCGGATCACCGGCGGCCGGCTCGACCGGACCGTCCGTACGCTCGCTGGCGGGTTCCGCGCCGCCGCTGTCTACCACGCCCGGCGCAACCTCGGCCGGGTTGGCGCACGTGGCCTCTCCTACGACGATGTCGAGCACGAGCTGGGTCTGTCCCGCACGTACCGGCTCCAGCTGGCTGCGGCCGACCGTGCCGACCGAGTGGTGGACGCGCTCCGCAGTCTCGCCGTCGTGGAGAGCGCCATGGTGGAACCGCTCGCGACGACCGGCAGCATCGTCGCCCCCGCCCAGCCGACGGCGGGTGAGATCGTCGCCCCGTACGACTTCGTGCGAGGCCGGGAAGCCCTGGAACTGGAGCCCGGCGACGAGCGCGTCACCGTCGCCGTCGTCGACACCGGCGTCTCGCTCGGCCACGCCGAACTTCAGCGCAAGCTGCTCAGCGGCTACGACGTGGTCGATTTCGGACTCGGCGGCTTGGACGGGGAGACCGTGCTGGTCGGCGACAGCCGGGGCCGGGACTTCGCGCCCACCGACGACGTCGGACACGGCAGCCATGTCGCTGGAGTCATCGGCGCCCAGGGATGGCGCCTGCCTCGTGGGGTCGGTGGCCGATGCCGGGTGCTGCCCATCCGAGTACTCGCGGCCGCCACCCGCGCCGACGCCGGTCCGGCCGGTGATCGGTTCGGGGTCGGCGCCATCACCGAGATCAACCTGGGCCTCAAAGTCGCCGCCGATCTCGGTGCCCACGTGCTGAACCTCAGCTTCGGAACGCCTGAGTCGGCGCTCGACCCGGACGCCCCAGCGCCGCACGAGGCGATCATCGGATACGCCGTTCGGGCCGGCTGCGTACTCGTGGCGGCGGCCGGAAACGCCGGCACGACCGAGGCCTACCACCCGGCCGTCGACTCTCGGGTCATCGCGGTTGGCTCGGTCACCTCCAGCGGCACGCGGTCGGTGTTCAGTTCATACGGCGACCACATCGCGCTCTGCGCTCCGGGCGAGCGGGTCATCGGCGTGGGCCGCCGCGGATACCGGCGGGCGACCGGCACCTCGCACGCCGCGCCTTTCATCACCGGCGCGTGCGCGCTGCTCGTCACGCGCGCCCGCCGGGCGGGCGTCTCACCTGAGCCCGAGCGAGTGCGGTCTTGGCTGACCGGCGGCGCCCGGCTCAGCCACGCCCCGCCCCATGAGGTAGGCGCCGGTGTTCTTGACGTGGTCGGGGCGCTGGGCCGATGCGACGCCGACCTGTCCGCCCCCGAGACGTGGAGCCCGCGATGAGCAGCAACCCGCCGCACGTACACCGATTGGCCGTGCTCGCGTATCAACTGCTGTGGCCGGACGACCATCCCCCGCGAGACGGCGATGCACGCTGGGACGCCGTCCACGAGCACGTGCAACGTGGTTATCAACGGCTCGACGAGGGCGGCAGGCGAAGCCTCCAGACTGTCTCGAAGAACACCCGCGACCCGGCCGCGAACAACACGCCCAGGCTACGGCTGGCCGTGCTCCGCGCGCTGGCCAGACGACTCCGACTCGGCGCGAGCCGAGGCACCGACGAAACCACTCTGGCAGCGGCCATCCGCAAAGCCATCGACAGGGAACTGGCACAGGATCGGAAGGACGACGCCATGCCAGAGAGCAAGTTCGGCGAAATCACCATCGACAAGCGTAATCTCCCCGAGACCTTCGACCCGGACGCGTATCTGGCGGGGATCGAGAAGCTCTTCAAGGCGCGGGACATCCAGCTCACCACGCCAGCAGCAATAGCGCACGCTGGGTACGTCACCGGCGCGCTGCTGCGGGACAGCTACTACGACACCCGCAGCCCTGGCTTCGAGGACGCCTTCGTCGAGCAGTTCAACGAGGGCTACATCCGCCCTGAGACCGTGGGCGATGCGAAGCTGCCGAACGTCGACACCGCAGCCGCCGACCTCAGGCGGATCGAGGTCTACCGCTCCGTGTTCGGCCTGATCAACGATTTCAACGGGAGGCAGAAGCCGAGCGTTCAGGAGATCGCGTTCGTCTCCGACGAGGTGATCAACCGGGGTCCTGTCAACGACAACACGACCGCCAAGGCACGCTCGGCCTTCGACGATTTCGTCGGCCTAACGCCACAGTACGACACGCTCGACCTACCTCCGCTGATCACTGAGGACAACACACAGGGCGCCTACGAACCGGCCAACATCCGAGCCTGCGCCATGATCGGCGCGGCCAACCACCTCGACAGGGCCGGGCTCATGCTGGCAGTCGACCAGGCGGCGCAGGACTGGAGCGACGGCGTGCTCCCGGTGGGCGACCCCGCCGGACGGCTGTTCGACCCGTATGTGTGGAACGCCCGGGACAGGCTTGACCCCGCCGCCCGGCAGATCCAGTTCGACCGAATCGGCGATCTCGACGACTACCTGCTTCGATTCAACTCCGCCGTATCCGAGCGCGAACGCGGTTTCTACCTGAGCGAATACCTCACCGGCGGCCCGCAGAACCGGCGCGGCGTCCAGCCGCAGGACGCCGCGGTCCGCAAGACCGCCCGCGACCTGCTCGGCTACGCATCCATGCACGGCTGGGCGTACACCGCGTTCGCCGCCCGGCGCA
Organism: uncultured Actinocrispum sp.; assembly: GCA_966244135.1. Taxonomy (GTDB): domain Bacteria; phylum Actinomycetota; class Actinomycetes; order Mycobacteriales; family Pseudonocardiaceae; genus Kibdelosporangium. The sequence goes on from CBIMJO010000272.1 coordinate 8,180, forward strand.
TCGGCAACCACATCCGGTCCTGCGTAGAGATCATCGAGAACGCCGAGGTGCAGAAGGCCTACGGGGTGACCTCGCCGTGGCAGGTCGTGGAACGGATCAACACGATGACCTCGGGTGCCACGCCGGACCTCGCCAAGGAGCTGACACTGTCGTCCACCGGCAAGGAGATCATGGATCTGCTTGCCGCGAAGGCGAAGGACATCGCCGCTAACCGGGCCGGCATTCCGCTGTTCCCGCCGCCGGAAACCGGCGTCATCAACGTCAATGGCGGAGGACCCGCCTCGGTGTTCTCCAGAGCCGAGTACCAGACGCTGCTTGTGCACGTGGAGAACTGGCTGGCTGCCAACGCCATTACCGACACGCAACGGTACGACGCCGCGCAGCCCCGCGAGGCGCCGGCAACCCCCTCACTACCGCAGCTCGGCGGCTTTACGGCGGCAAACCCAAACGCGATCCGCGACCAGCTCATGCAGATGATCAACTCCGGCCAGACACCGTCGGCCGACCAGGTGCAGCAACTACTCGGCAGGTAAGGAGAGGGGCCATGCATGCAGCGTCCCCCGCATCACTGGGCGCCCGGCGGTTGCTCAGCTCCGCGGCGCGCCGGCTGCACACGGCCGACCCGGTGGGACTGCTCGGCAGCTACCTCGACGAGTCGCTGGCACTCCCACCCGGAGCGCAGGCCTACCGCCGGCCGCACGCCTTCGAAACCCGCTTCTCCGAGCGGGCACCGAGCACGCTCGCATTCGATCTGAGCCCTGCCGACCCCCGCGCGGAGCCTAGGGAACGAGTCGCCGGCGCCACCCGGGCGATGCGCCAGGTGGTCGGCGGCACATTCGGCCCGCGGGCACTGTCCTGGGTAGACGGCCGCAGCGAGCCGCTCTCCTACGGAAGCGGCGACGCCTGGTTCTCGTCGTGCTTCGACACTGCATTGAGCGCCTGGCCGATCTCGTTGAACGTCGC
>CBIMJO010000273.1:0-9111 GCA_966244135.1 uncultured Actinocrispum sp.
GTCACCGACTGCACGAAGGGCGGCGCCCCGTCCGGCACGGCCGGCGGCAGGTCGCGGGTCGCGCCGGCGAGCGCGGGTATCTCGATCCGGTGCAACGCGGACAAAGTCAGGTCGATCGCGGCGTGGTTGCGCTCGACCACGTCGGCGCCCCGGCGGCCGTAGGTCTTCGCCGCCGCCTGTTTGATCCGGTCGATCGCCTCGGCCTGCGGCAGAACTCCGGAGATGGCGAAGAAACAGGTCTGCAGCACGGTGTTCGTCCGTCCCGGCAGGCCCGCCTCGGTCGCGATCCGGTCGGCGTCGATCGCGTACACCGTCAGGTTCTTGGCGAGGATCTGGTCCTGCACCGGCCGGGACAGGCTGCTCCACACGTCCCGCGCCGGGCTGTTGAGCAACAGCGTGGCCCCTGGGGCCGCCCTGCCCAGCACGTCCACGCGGTCCAACAGACCCATCTGGTGGCACGCGACGAAACCGGCCTGCCCCACCAGGTACGGTGCCCGGATCGGCGACGGGCCGAACCGCAGGTGCGACACGGTCTGCGAGCCGGACTTCTTGGAGTCGTAGACGAAGTACCCCTGGGCGTACATCCCGGGATCCGAGCCGAGGATCTTGATCGTGTTCTTGTTCGCGCCGACCGTGCCGTCCGAACCGAGTCCGTAGAACACCGCGCGCGTCGTGCCGGCCGGTTCGATGTCCATTGTGGAGTCGAATGCCAGGCTGGTCCCGCCGACGTCATCGGTGATGCCGATGGTGAACCGCGGCCGTGGCCGGGCACTGGCCAGCTCGGTGAAGATCCCCGCGACCATGCCGGGCGTGAACTCCTTGGAACCCAGCCCGTACCGGCCGCCGATCACGACGGGCATCCCGTCCCGTCCGCCACGGCTGTGCGCCTCGGCCAACGCGCTCAGGACGTCGAGGAACAGCGGTTCGCCCGCGGAGCCCGGTTCCTTGGTGCGGTCCAGGACGGCGATCCGGCGCACGGTCGGTGGCAGCTCGGACAGCAGCGCCTGCGCGTCCCAGGGCCGGAACAGCCGAACCTGAACGACACCGACGCGTTCGCCGGCGGCGGTCAGGTGCGCGACGGTCTCCCGCGTGGTCTGCGCACCGGATCCCATCACGATGATGACCCGTTCCGCGTCCGGGGCGCCGAAATACTCCGTCGTGCGGTACCGCCGCCGGGTGCGCCGGGCCAACTCGTCCATCATCTCCTGGACGATGCCGGGAACATTGGCGTAGAAGGGATTGACCGTCTCCCGGCTCTGGAAGTACACATCGGGGTTCTGCGCGGTGCCGCGGATGACGGGGCGTTGCGGGGACAGCGCCCGGTCGCGGTGCGCGCGCACCAGAGCCTCCGGTACCAGCGCTCTCAGGTCGTCGTCGGTCAGCGTCTCGATCGTGTTCAGCTCGTGCGAGGTGCGGAAGCCGTCGAAGAAGTGCACGAACGGCACCCGCGCGCGCAGCGACGCGGCCTGCGCGACCAGCGCCAGATCGTGCGCCTCCTGCACGGAACCCGCTGCCAGCAAAGCGAAACCGGTCTGCCGGACGGCCATCACATCGGAATGGTCGCCGAAGATGGACAGTCCCTGGGTGGCGATGGCTCGCGCCGCCACGTGCAGGACGGCGGGTGTCAGCTCGCCGGCGATCTTGTACATGTTCGGGATCATCAGCAGCAGGCCCTGGGAGGCGGTGAACGTCGTGGTCAGCGCCCCGCTCTGCAGCGCGCCGTGCAGAGCGCCGGCGGCGCCGCCTTCGCTCTGCATCTCCACGACCGTGGGCACGGTCCGCCACAGGTTCTGCCGTCCCGCGCTCGCCCACTCGTCGGCCAGCTCGGCCATCGGTGACGACGGGGTGATCGGGAAGATGCAGCACACTTCGTTGAGGCGGTACGCGACCGACACCGCGGCCTCGTTACCGTCGATCGTCGCGCGGGTCATCGTGGTTGCTCCGCAATCATCTCGATGGCGTGCACCGGGCACTGCTCGAAGCACGTGCCGCAGCCGACGCACTTGCTGTAGTCGAACTCGTACCGCTTCCCGGTGCCCAGCTTGATCACCGCGTCCTCCGGGCACGAGCCCAGGCATCCGTCGCATTCGAAGCAGTTGCCGCAGGACAGGCACCTGCTCGCTTCGAACGTCGCCTGCTCGGCGGTCAGCCCGCCCACGACCTCGGTGAAGTCCCCGATCCGCGCCGCGGGGTCCCGCTCCGGCTGTGACCGGGCAGCGGCGTCGCCGAAGTACCACGGGTGCATCGCGTCGAAGGTGGCGATGTCGTGCTTGGCGGGTACCAGCAGCTGCGCGCCGCGCAGGTACGCGTCGATGTGGCGGGCCGCCTTCTTGCCGTGCCCGACACCGGCCGTCACGGTCCGCTCGGCCGGCACCATGTCCCCACCGGCGAACACGCCCGGATGCCCGGTCATCATCGACGGGGAGACCACGACAGTGCCGTCCTCCGTGAACTGGACTCCCGGAACCGCGCGCAGGAAATCGGTCTCGGTCCGCTGCCCGAGCGCGAGGATCACCGTGTCGGCGGCCAATGTCTCGAACCGCCCGGTCGGCCGCGGCTGACCATCCGGGTCCAGTTCCATCACCTCGACGGTCAGTTCGGACCCGTCGACCCCGGTGATCGTGCGCAGCCAGTTGATCCGCACGCCCTCGCGCTCGGCGTCGGTGGCTTCCTCCTCGTGCGCGGGCATCTGGCCACGAGTGCGCCGGTAGATGATCATCGCGTCGTCGGCGCCCAGCCGGCGTGCCACGCGTGCGGCGTCCATGGCGGTGTTGCCTCCGCCGTACACCGCGACCCGGCGGCCCAGCACCGGTCGTTCGCCCGACGCCACATCCCGCAGGAGAGTGACCGCGTCCACGATCCGCCCGGAGAGCGTGCCGCCGACCGGCAGGTCGAGCCCGCCCGGCCTCCCGGGCCGGGATGTCCACTCGCTTGGACAGATGCGCGCCCACCGCGACGAAAACCGCGTCGAAGCCACCGTCGCGCTGTTCGGCGGCGAGGTCCGTCACCCGGTGGTCGCACACGATCCGCACGCCGAGCGCCTCGATCCGGGCTATCTCGGCGGCCAGCACATCACGCGGCAACCGGTAGGCGGGGATCCCGTACCGCATCATCCCGCCGGGTTGCGGCCCGGCGTCGCGGATCTCGACCTCGTGACCGAGCCGCGCCAGGTGATAGGCGGCCGACAGCCCGCTCGGCCCGGCACCCACCACGAGGACCCGTTTGCCGGTCCGAGCCGCCGGCGGCTCGAACCGCCAGCCGTGCTGCAGTGCTTGCTCGCCCAGAAAGCGTTCGACACTGTGGATCGAGACGGCACTGTCGAGCTGAGCGCGGTTGCACGCGCCCTCGCACGGGTGGTAACAGACCCGGCCGAGTATCGCGGGCATGGGGTTGTCCTGCACCAGTTGGCGCCATGCCGGTTCGAACTGACCGGCCTGCGCGAGGGCCAGCCACGCCTGGATGTTCTCTCCGGCGGGGCACGTCGCGTTGCACGGCGGCAGGAGGTCGAGGTAGACCGGCCGCCGGTCACGCACCGGTCCCACCCTGGCGCGGCCGTGGAGCAGATCCGGCAACGGCGTGACGTCACGCGGCCGATCGGACATCACATCACCTCTCGCCGAGGGGTATTGCGGGCAGTGGGCCGATCGTGGGCGCCCGCCGTGACCGCGGCTAGGGTCTTGTGACTCCCTTCAGCCGCCATAAGGACCGGCGAAACGAACTGTCACGCCGGCAGTCCAGGCTCATGTCGCCAGTGGCGCGGCACTGTCCTCCGGCCGGATGCCCCTGGGCCGAAGGTCACGCGGAGACCTGCCTGCAGGCCCTGATGGGACCACCCATTCGAAAGTTAGAAATGACGTCATTCATCGGTTTGTGAATGGCGGGTGCGTCGCCGGATCCGGCCGCGGCTCGCACGATCTGGAGGCGATCCGCGATGGCGCGAGTTGTAGTCACATTGGCCGGCGGCGTCGCGCTGGTCGCTGCGCTGGCCACGGGATGCGGGCGGCCCACGCCGGTTCAGCCGGAGGCACCGGTGACGTCGTCGACATCCCAGCCGGCCAGCACCACATCGGCGCCACCCGGCACGACGACGACCACCACGATCACCTCAAAGCCACCGACGTCTTCCTCGCCGCAGCCTGCTTCGAAGGACTGCAAGGTAGCCGATCTGACGCTGTCGATCCGCGGCGAGGAGGGCGCCATGGGCACGATGTACCGCGGCCTGGTCTTCACCAACACAGGCCGGCGCACGTGCACGATCCAAGGCTTCCCCGGAGTGTCCTTTGTGGCCGGTGACCGGGGACGGCAGGTCGGCCACGCGGCGTGGTGGGACGGCCCGAAGGGTGAGGTGATCACCCTGAACCCCGGAGACGCGGCGACCGCGCCCGTGGGTTTCACCAACATCGACTTCTACGATCCCGCCGATTGCCGGCCGACGCCCGTGCGCGGCCTGCGGGTCTACCCACCGCACGACACCGCCGCGGCGTTCGTCGCGTTCCCGACCAAGGCGTGCGCCGCGACGTCGATCATGCACCTGCTGGTGCTGACCGTCCACGCCGGTCCCAACCTGAACTGATTGTGAGACGGACACATCATGCAGACGACCCAACGAAGACACCGATCCCGCATGGCAGTCGTGCTGGCTGCCGCCGCGCTGCTGGCCACCGGTTGTGGCCGTTCGTCGAACAACACCGCGGCGCCGAATACCACCACGACATCACCAACCTCAGTGCTGCCGTCCACTTCGGAGCCTGCCACGACATCCACCCCACCGGCCACGACGACCACGGCGCCACCCATCCCCGCCGGACGTTCGGCCGCTGACCGGCTCGCGGACTTCTTCGCCGGAGCCGAGCGTGTCGACCGGCAGCTGCGCGCGACCGCCAAGCTGGTGAACACCGCGTTCAGCGCGAAGACCATGACCTTCACCGTGGCCATGCAGAACGCGATCAAGGCCGTCGATCCGCAGACAGTGGTCCCCGCGATCCCCGCGGGCCTGGACAGCAGGCTGCAGAACCGGGTCTATCTGGTGTTCAGTGAACTGGTGTCCCGCCGGTACGCGTTCCGGCCGATCATGGAAGCCGAACCCGGCCACCCGATCGCGCGTGACAGCGACGACGGGCGGCACGTGCTGCTGGGGCTGTCCCACGGGGTGGGGCCGGCCGCCCGGTTCGCCGCGGACCTCGCCGCCACCCGGCAGCTCGCCCGGTCGGTGCCACCCGGCCAGACCCCGGCGCCCGACTCCCGCGCCAGCGCCGAAGTCGCTGTTCGCATCACGTCCATCCTGTCGAGGAACTACGGCTGCGGCACCAGTGGCGGCTGGATCCAGTCGAGTCCGGCGCCCTTCGGCTGGACGAGCGGCGACGGGTGGCACCTCGAGGGCCGCATCAACGGAATCGTGTTCGAAGCCGACTATCAGCCAAGCCAAGGCTGGAGCGTCAACATCCACGCCTGCTGACCCGCCCTGGCAAGGACGTTCGCCGCCACCGCGCCTGTCTTTGTTCCCTACGAGGCGGTCTGTGCGGTCGCCATGGTGTGCGGTGGCGGTCTCTTTCGAGACCGCGGTGAACGAGGCAGGTGAGGAGGTCTGCCATGGATCTGCCGTACAGACGGTCGATCGCGGTCCTGGCCGGGGTGGTCGCATTCGCTTTCGCTTGGGGGATGGGCATCCCGGCGTCCGCCACGGCGGCACCGGAGCTCCCGGATCTGCGAGTCTCGGTGTCGTACGGCAAACCCACGTACGACGCCCTCGACACGATAGGCATCCATGTGGCGGTGGTGAACGTGGGCGAGGGCGTTGCGAACAAGGTCACCGCTTGGGGATCCGCGAACGTGGCCTGGCAACAGGGATGGGAACCGTTGGGGTCGCCGGGCGCCCGGCTCTGCTCGGGAACTGTCTACCAGGACGCCAACTACAACAGCGTGCGAGATGGCTCTGAATCCGGCCTGCGCGGTGTGCAGGTGGATCTGTTCACGGCCGAGCCGCCGCAGGTCTCCGTGACCACGACCACCGACTTCAGCGGAAAGTTCGCTTTCGTGGGCATTCCGGCCGGTCGGTACTCGGCAAGGTTCTCCCCGCCGCAAGGCTGGTCGATCGGCGCGATCGGGGACGTCGTGGTCGGACCGGGAGCCGAACCCGATGTGCTGGTCCGGGCGGTGACGCCGCTGGCGGGCGTGCTGAAGCCGGCGATCGCGTTCCGGAAGACCACTTATGCGCCAGGCGAAACCGCGCATCTGACGGTGACGCTGACCAACACCGGTCACGCGGACCTGTCTGGGATCACGGCATCTTCAGTGCCCAGCCAGAACGGGCTTGACGCGCAACCGGACTGGGGTGAGTTCGCCAGTCCCGGAGTGGCGGTGCCCGCCGGGCAGACCAGGACCTTCGACGTGCCGGTGCTCGTGCCGCAAGTCGCCTTCGACTACGGGCACGTGACTGTCCGGGCCGAGTTCAAGGTGCCAGGCGCGCAAGACAGTCCCGTCGTGCAGACAGTCGCCCGGGTGCCTGGTGGTATCGGTACGCACATCAGCGGCCTCGTCGAACTGCGCAGGAGCACCGGACACTCCGAGATAACGAACACAAAAGTCTATCTCACCGACCAGGTCACCGGCCGGATCGTGGCGCGAGCGATCACCGATATGCACGGTGTTTTCAGGTTTCCCGACCTGCCGGCCGACCTGTACGACTTCCATATCGTGGGCCGATGGCGGCCGTCCACCATGCCCCTCCAGGTGTTCGCCGGCTCCAACGCCGACATCCCGAACGTCATGAGGGTGTTTGACTACGGGCCAGAGCAGCCCGACCCGGATCTCGTGACCACGACACCAGTGCCGACGACAACCCCGGCACCGACCACGACACAGGTCCCGGTGCCATCATCGGAGCAGAACACCGGTGACACCGCACAGTTGGCGCAGACCGGCGCTGATGTTGGGGACTGGGTGATCTGGGCGTTGCTGGCTCTGCCCATCGGTGTGTGTCTCGTGCTGGTAGCACGGAGACGCCCGCCTCGGACGTGACCGGACTGGCCGGGCTCCGGACGTCGGCCCGGTGCAGAAGAGCAATTGGTCCCTATCGGCGCCGCCGGAGATGACGGACAGTGGGCGAAACACGTCTTGAAAGGAGTGGACGCCGTGATCGAAAAAGGTAATCCGTCGATCGTCGGCTGCGTTGACTCCGATGCCGCCCGGCGGGCACCGCTCTGGGTGTGGCCGATGTGAGGGCGGTGATACCTTCGACGCGATAAAACATATCCGATAAAGAGACGCTGCTTCACTATCTCGGGCCTCGGGATAGTGAAGCAGCTTGCGTTCGGCGACATTCATGATGTTCAACCGAACGGGTGTCGGCTATCGCTGGAAAGCCAATTGATATCGCCGAGTGTAACGTTGGATGAATTGCTACGACGTTGGAGGTGAGTGTCGGATACGTCGACTCTCATTCTGGTGGTCCGGTGGCGAACCGGATTCGAGGAGGGAATGAAAATGCTCATCACAATGAGGTTAGGGGCGTTGGTGCGCACGGTGCTGGCGGTCGTGGCACTGGTCGTCATCCTTTTCCTGGCCGTGCGCGCCAACCAAGGCGCGCCGGCGAACCCGCAACCCCAACAGCCGCCGCCGACCGAGAAGGCCCACGCCCTTCAGTGGGACCGGACGGAGGTGACATTGGCCCGGTGAGTACAACCAAGGGGCCGGGAGGCTGCGATGACGCCGCATCTGACGTCATCGTGGCCGGAGCACACTGGAGGCCGCCACCGTGGAGTTGCGGGAAACTGTGGCATAGCGTCAGATTGCGCAGGTCCGATAACGGGAGGCGACATGCCTGGCAGGGCACGTGATGACGAGAGTTGGCGCCACAGCACCCTGGTCACCCACCACATGGATCACCCGCCGCAGGTCAAGGCGCTGGTCGACGAGTTGTACGCGATGCTGTCCGAGACGGGCCCTGCCGACTACCAGGCCATGATCGAGGCGGAGTACGCACTGCCCAACGAGCACGTCAAGCACGATCCGTGCGGTAGCGGTGTGGTCAGTACGATCGCTGCCCCCGTGCCCGGCGTGCGGGCGCTTCGGTTGACTCATCTGGTTTACGGCGGCTGCACCGAGCACGAGATCCGGCAGGACCTGGTTGCCCGTGGGCTGGGGTCGCTGGCCATCACCTGGGTGTACCCGCCGGAAACGGTCCTGCCCGCCGACGACGGGTCGCTGCCCGCGGGCTGAGCGCCACCCGCGGTGATGCCGCCGCCTCCGACAAGCCCGGTCAGAGCGCGCCGACGCTCCACTGTGGAATCGACTGGCCGGATGACCTAGTCCAAGGCATCGTCGATCTGGTGGTCACGTCCCCTTCGTGAGTGCGGCCGCGTGGTCGGGTACGTAGGTCTGCTGGCCGCGGGGCGGGCGGACGTATCCGGTCGGTTCGGGGCGGGCGGGCAGTTGCAGCGGGAGCCGCTGGACCTCGTGGTAGGGGATGGTGGACAGCAGGTGGGCGATCATGTTCACCCGTGCTGTGCGTTTGTCGTCGCTTTCCACCACGTACCAGCGTGATTCGGGGATGTCGGTGTGCACGAACATCTCGTCCTTCGCGCGGGAGTAGTCCTCCCAGCGGGTGATCGACTCCAGGTCCATGGGCGAGAGCTTCCAGCGGCGCATCGGGTCGTCCAGGCGGGACCGGAAGCGGTGCTCCTGCTCACTGTCGCTGACGGAGAACCAGTACTTGCGCAGCAGGATGCCATCTTCGACCAGGAGCCGTTCGAAGATGGGGCACTGCTGGAGGAACCGGCGGTGCTCGTCGGGTGTGCAGAAGCCCATGACCCGTTCGACACCGGCACGGTTGTACCAACTGCGGTCGAACAGGACGATCTCGCCCGCCGCGGGCAGGTGTTCGACGTAGCGCTGGAAGTACCATTGGGTGCGCTGCCGCTCGGTCGGGGTGGGCAACGCGGCGATGCGGGCGACGCGGCCTGCCAGTGCAGATCAAAGCTATCCTTGAAGCAACTGCTGAATTAGTGAAAGAAGGAACAAAAGCATTCCCTGAGATCATGGTTCCTGTAACATGTACAGTGAACGAGCTTTCACATCAAAAAGCAATTGTTGACAAAGTGTATGCTGAAGTAT
>CBIMJO010000274.1:0-9103 GCA_966244135.1 uncultured Actinocrispum sp.
GGCGCCAACCGTCGTCGGCGTCTCGTCATCATCGGTGCGAGCGCCGCGGCCGCGGTCGTGGTGGCGATCGGCGCCATCGCGCTGTCGCAGGGTTCGTCCAGCCCGAACGCGGGCAACGGCCGCGCGTCCAGCGGGCTGAGGAACAGGCTGGCCAGGTCCTGCGCATCCGTCGAGCTGCCACCGTTGCCGAACGCCATCAGCCGCCCGCCGAGCGAGAACCGGGACGCCATCTGGGCGGCGCACTCCACGAGACGGTCGCCGTCCCGCTCCACTACCTCCTGGCGCAGCTTGATGATCTCGTGCGCCTTGGCCACGGTCGACCGGCGGACGAGTCCGAGTAGAGGAACGGGTAGAGCGACTGGACGTCCGGAGCGGGTCCCTGGCTCATTCCGGGTCACTTCCCAGCACGGCGATGGCCTCGCTGGCGTGCACCAGGATCGTGTCGCCGACCTTGGCGGTGACCAGCGCGACGCTCACCTCTTCCTCGCCGGTCCCGGTCCGCACGATCGCCAGCTCATCCGCCAGCAGCCGGACCACGGTGACCTCGACGGCCTGGTCCGAGCAGGTGATGCAGACGTCGTCATGACACTCGTTCACCGGAGCACCCCCGGTTGTTCGAAGAAGACGTGCACCAGCTCCCAGAGGACGTGGTACATGGTGACGTGAACCTCTTTGACCACGCGGGGATCCGTCGAGGCGGCGATCAGCACATGGTCGGCCACACCAGAGGCGGCGATCCGGCCGCCGTCCCCGCCGACCAGCGCGACCCGCAGCATGCCCAGCTCACGGGCGCGTTCGAGTCCACGAAGGACGTTCTCGCAGTTGCCGTCGGTGGACAGGCCGAGGGCGATGTCCTCTGGCTCGGCCAGGAACTGGATCTGGTGGGCGAACACCTCGGTCAGCCCGGCCCGGTTGGCGATCCCGGTCAGCGTGGCCACGTCCGACGTCAGGGAGATGGCCGGCAGGGCACGCTTTCCGACGATCACCGGGTGCACGAACTCGACGGCCACGTGCTGGGCGTCGGTGCTCGGGCCGCCATTGCCGAACACCACGAGCTTCCCGCCGCGGTGAAACCGGACGGCCATCGCGTGACAGGTCTGGGCCACGTCGGTCGCGTGCTCGGCGAGATCGTTCAGTGGAGCCGTGCGGCGGTCGAGCAGTTCACGCACGCTTGTCTTCCCGGACGGTGACACCCTTGTCACGTCCAACACCTTCTTCAGGTTGTCCGCCTTCGTGGTGGTCCCGTGCAGTCGTCCTTTGTGGATGTTCCGCGGATTAGTTGGTGGATCAGCCGGTTCGCCTGCGAGCGCGTCCGGGGGCGGTGAAGCCGGCGGGCACCTCGGGGCCGAGAATCCCCGACCCGTTCTGGATCGGTACCGGGAGTTGTTCCGGTACCCGTGTTCCGTTGTTCCCGCTGGGTCGCGAGGGTTCCCAGGCCGACGGGTCGTCGGTGAGGCCGAGCAGGTACGTCGTCGTGCAGCCCAGCGCGTCGGCGAGTTCAGGGAGCAGGCCGAGATCCAGCCCACGCCCGTTCTCCATCGCGCTCAGCCCGCGGTTGGTGGTCTGGTTGCCGCGGCGTTCCAGCCGCGCCACCACCTCACGCTGGGTCAGGCCCAACGCCAGCCGTCGTTCTCTGATCCGCTTCGCGCACACCCAGTGGCGGTCGCGAGCGGGATTCAGGTTCGGAATGCCCATCCGGACACCTCTGTCCGCCGAGGAACGACACAAGTGTCCGCCGTCACTCCCTGTGCGTCAAACCCAGAACAAAAGAATCATGGCGCGAGCGGATCGGGCATCTCGGCGAGCGGGTGAATCTCGTAACGCGCGAAGTTGTAGACCGGTGACATGGCCAGAAGCCGTTCCAGCTCCTCGTTCGAGGACACTTCGTAGATCCACGCACCACCGTGCTGGCCCACCAGGTGATAACGCGCGACGACCTTCCCGTTCTGCTCCAACGGCCCCGCGTACTTGGGCATCCTGGCCACCGCCGCGGCCATCTCGCTGGACAACAAGGACAGTTCCATCCGCCAGAGCACCAGGAACTTCACGGTGCGACCTCGACGGTGACCTCGACTTCGACACCGACGGGGTCGGCGAGTTTGAGCGCGCCGAGCATCGCCGTGTACGGCTTGATCCCGTACTCGGACTGGATCACGGTCCCGGTGGCTCTGAACCGGTTTTCACCCGGATGGCCGACAGTCAGCGTGAGCGGATGATCCTGGCCCAGCATGCTGAGCGTGCCCTCGACCGTCCCGCCGCCGGTGTCGCCGCTGATCTTGGTGGCGGTGAACCGGGCCTCGGGCTGACGGTCGGTGTTGAGGATCTTGCGCGCGGTGGCGGCGATCTCGCGTTTGTCCCGTTCGGACAGTGGGATGGCCCCGCCCTTGCCCTCGACCACTCGCAGCGAGCCCAGGTCGGCCGTCACGCCCAGGCTGCTGGCGGTGACGTCCTCGGCCAGCTCCACCTCGCCCGACCAGCGGGCGACCTCGATCGTCAGGTCGTGCCCGGCTTGTGCGGCAAGGCCTTTGCGACCGGTGCGGAGCAACAGCCTGCCCTGCTCCGGCCCGATCCGTATGTGAGTGGACATGCACGCACCGTACCCTTCACTTGAGCGGAAGGTCACCGAACCGTTCCTGCAGCCGGCGCAGGTCGCGCATGCGCGGCTCGGTCTCGCCGCCCACCCAGCGGCTCACCGTCCGGACCGAGACGCCCAGCTGTTTGGCCATGTCCTGCGGGGTCAGGCCTTCGCGCTTGAGCACGCCGGTCATCCACTGGGCGAACGTGCCCTCGGCCGACTGGATGATGTTGGGCGTCTCCATGTGCGGCACGCCGGAGTCGGAGTGCAGCACGTCGATCTCCACATGCTCCGGGAAGATCCGGAACGACAGCTGGATGGTGCCGACCGGGCCGGCCGCGGCCAGCAGCGCACGGAACACCGTCTGGGTCACCTCGCGATTTCCCGCTTCGGTGAGTGGCGAATCTGCGAGGCTGTTGCGGACGAATTCCTGGATTTCCGGAATCGACGATGGCCGGGCTGGGAAAATCTTGGAAATCACGACCACCGGCAGGACCTCGACCGGCTCTTTTGGTGCTGGCCCAGCAGGTTCCGTCAACTCCACCATCCCCTCTCGAACAACCCCAGGGTATGTCTTGCCGGGCCGCTCGGCCAGGTCTAACGTTTTCTTCCTGACGTGCCGAAGATCTGCTTGCAGGATCGAGTGCCAGCGCCGAAGATCTGCTTGCAGGATCGAGCATCAACGCAGTGGCCGGGGAACCAATTGTGAAGAGGTCACGATGAGCAGCGATAGTGAAGAACCTGTGGTCCATATCCTGTGGATGAACGGTGGTCTCGGCTGCGATGGGGACTCGGTCGCGCTCACCGCGGCGACCCAGCCGAGTATCGAGGAGATCGTCCTCGGCGCGCTGCCCGGTCTGCCCAAGATCGCGGTGCACTGGCCGCTGATCGACTTCGAGTGCGGGCCGGAGCAGGGCGCGGACAACTTCATCGAGTGGTGGCACAAGGCCGACCGCGGCGAGCTGGATCCGTTCGTCCTGGTGGTGGAGGGATCCATCCCGAACGAGGAGATCAAGTCCGAGGGCTACTGGTGCGGGTTCGGCAACAATCCCGAGACCGGCCAGCCGATGACCACGAACGAGTGGCTGGACCGGTTGGCGCCCAAGGCTTTGGTGGTCCTCGCCGTCGGCACCTGCGCCACCTATGGCGGAATCCACGCCATGGCGGGAAACCCGACCGGCGCCATGGGCGTGCCGGACTACCTGGGCTGGGAATGGCGGTCCAAGGCGGGGATCCCGATCGTGTGCGTGCCCGGCTGCCCGATCCACCCGGACAACCTCTCCGAGACCATCCTGTACCTGTTGTACCAGGCGGCCGGCCAGGCGCCGATGATCCCGCTGGACGAGGCACTGCGGCCCACCTGGCTGTTCGGCGCGACTGTCCATGAGGGATGCGACCGCGCCGGCTACTACGAGCAGGGCGAGTTCGCCAAGGAGTACGGCTCGCCGAAGTGCCTGGTGAAACTGGGCTGCTGGGGCCCGGTGGTCAAGTGCAATGTCCCGAAACGCGGCTGGATCAACGGGGTCGGCGGCTGCCCGAACGTCGGCGGCATCTGCATCGCCTGCACCATGCCGGGATTCCCGGACAAGTTCATGCCGTTCATGGACGAGCCGCCCGGCGCCCGGGTGTCCGCGGCCGCGAGTGCCATGTACGGCACGGTGATCCGGGCGCTGCGCGGGTTCACGATGAAGACCGTGGACGAGGAACCCAAGTGGCGCAAGAAGGGCACGGACCTGCTGACCGGCTACAAGAGCACGTGGTGAGGACGTCATGACCAGCACCAAGGGCACCGAGGGCCGTGAGCTCACCGAGATGGCGTGGGATCCGGTCACCAGGATCGTCGGCAGCCTCGGCATCTACACCAAGATCGACTTCGCCGCCAAGGAGGTCGTGGAGTGCCACAGCACGTCCTCGATCTTCCGCGGCTACAGCATCTTCATGAAGGGCAAGGACCCCCGGGACGCGCACTTCATCACCAGCCGGATCTGCGGGATCTGCGGTGACAACCACGCCACCTGCTCGGTCTACAACCAGAACATGGCCTACGGGATCGCTCCGCCCCACCTCGCGGAGTGGATCATCAACCTCGGCGAGGCTGCGGAGTACATGTTCGACCACAACATCTTCCAGGAGAACCTGGTCGGGGTGGACTACTGCGAGAAGATGGTCGCGGAGACCAACCCCGGCGTGCTGGAGCTGGCCAACCGCACCGAGGCCCCGCACGCGGACCAGCACGGCTACAAGTACATCGGCGACATCATGCGCTCGCTCAACCCGTTGGAGGGCGAGTTCTACCGGGAGGCCCTGCAGGTCAGCCGGTACACGCGCGAGATGTTCTGCCTGATGGAGGGCCGGCACGTCCATCCGTCCACTTTGTACCCCGGCGGTGTGGGCACGGTCGCGACCGTCCAGCTGTTCACCGACTACCTGACCCGGCTCATGCGCTACGTGGAGTTCATGAAGCGCGTGGTGCCCATGCACGACGACCTGTTCGACTTCTTCTACGAGGCCCTGCCGGGCTACGAGAAGGTCGGCCAGCGCCGGATCCTGCTGGGCTGCTGGGGTTCGCTCAACGACCCGGAGTACTGCGACTTCCGGTACGAGTCCATGGAGGACTGGGGCCGCAAGATGTTCGTGACCCCGGGTGTGGTCGTCGACGGCAAGCTGGTCACCACCAGCCTGGTGGACATCAACCTGGGCATCCGGATCCTCCTGGGACACTCGTTCTACGAGGACTGGGAGGACCAGGAGATGTTCGTGACCCGCGACCCGCTGGGCAACCCGGTGGACCGCAGGCACCCGTGGAACCAGCACACCATCCCGCGGCCGGCCAAGCGCGACTTCGACGACAAGTACTCGTGGACGATGTCGCCGCGCTGGTTCGACGGCAAGGACAACCTGGCGCTGGACACCGGCGGCGGCCCGATCGCCCGGCTGTGGGCGACGGCGCTGGCGGGCCTGGTGAACACGGACAACATCAAGGCGACCGGCCACAGTGTGCTGATCAACCTGCCGCGCACGGCCACCAAGCCGGAAGTGACCTTCGAGTGGAAGATTCCACAGTGGAGCAACGCCCTGGAGCGCAACCGGGCCAGGACGTACTTCCAGGCCTACGCGGCCGCGCTGGCGCTGCACTTCTGCCAGAAGGCGCTGGGCGAGATCCGCAGCGGGCACACCAAGACCTGGGAACAGTTCAAGGTACCGGACGAGGCCGCGAGCTGTGGTTTCACCGAGGCGGTCCGCGGTGTGCTGTCGCACCACATGGTCATCCGCGGCGGCAAGATCGCCAACTACCACCCGTACCCGCCGACCCCGTGGAACGGCAGCGTCCGCGACACCTACGGCACACCGGGCCCCTACGAGGACGCGGTGCAGAACACACCGATCTTCGAGGAGAACCCGCCGGAGAACTTCAAGGGCATCGACATCATGCGCGCGGTCCGCAGCTTCGACCCGTGCCTGCCCTGTGGCGTCCACATGTCGCTCGGAACGGGGAAGGTGCTCAAGAAGGTGCACACACCGCACGCTTTTAACCCCGAGTACTGACATGCACGCGCGTGGTGTGGGAGACAAGATCGACGTGTTGCTGGCCGGGCTGCGGCCCGGCCGCGACAAGGAGATCGCCGAAGAACTGGTCCGGGTGCTGGTTTCGATGTACGGCGAGGCGCTCTCGCGGGTCGTGGAACTCGTTGGCACGGACAAACTCGTGGACGACGACCTGCTGGAAAGCCTGTTGCTGCTGCATGATCTGCACCCGGACGATGTGGACACCCGGATCCAGCGCGCCCTGGACAGGGTGCGGCCCTACCTCGGCTCGCACGCCGGGGGAGTCGACTACCTGGGCGTCGACGAGCAGGGCGTGGCACACCTCAGCCTGGCGGGCAACTGCCAGGGTTGCCCGTCGTCCACGATGACGGTCAAGATGGCGATCGAGGGTGCCCTCCAGGATGCGGCACCGGAACTGACCGGTGTCGAGGTGGCCGGTGTGACCCAGCCAGATGCCCCTTTGTTGCAGGTGGGCATGGGGCCACCTGCCGGTTGGGTCGCGCCGGTGCCAGCGACCGTGCCACAACCAGTGTCACAAGCCGTGTCACAGTCGAGCTGGGCGACCCTGCCGGATCTCGGTCCGCCGAATGGCAGCCCGCGAACGCTTTCGCTCGACGGCGTGCCGGTACTGATGTGCTCGGTGCGTGGAACCCTCTACGCCTACCGGGATTCCTGCTCGTGCGGGAGTTCGCTCGCCTCGGCCGGCCTGGCCGGATCGGTGCTCACCTGCCCGCGCTGTGGGTCGCGGTTCGACGTGCGCAACGCCGGGCGCGGGGTCGACGATCCCGCGCAACACCTTGATCCGCTGCCACTTCTGTCCGACAGTCACGGCGTCCGGGTGGCGGTGCCGACGTGAGCGGACTGCGTCGTTTCGTTGGTGCTCCACCGCCCGCCCCAGCAGCCGAACAGGTGGAGCGGTGCGAGATGTGCGGCACGCTCGTGAACGGCCGGCACGGGCATGTGGTCGACACCGAACACCGGTCGATCATGTGCGCCTGCCGGCCGTGCTATCTGCTGTTCACCCGGGATGACGCGGGCAAGTTCCGCGCCATCCCCGAACGGTACGAGGCTGCCGGACTGTCCAAAGAGGAATGGCAGGGGCTGGGCATTCCGGTCGGCACGGCGTTCTTCCTGCGCAGTGAGGCCGGGCTGGCCGCGTTCTACCCGAGCCCGGCCGGGGCCACCGAATGCCTGCTCGACCTGGACGCCTGGGCCGAGCTGACCAAGGCGCACCCGATGCTGGCCGAGGCCCGGCCGGAGGTGGAGGCGATCCTCATCCGCGATACGGCCGCCGCCCCGGCGTCCGAAGTGGAGTGTTACCTGGTCCCGATCGACGCGTGCTACCAGCTGGTCGGCACGGTTCGCATGTACTGGAAGGGATTCGACGGCGGCCAGGAGGCCCGCGAGCGGATCGACGAGTTCTTCGCGGACATCCGCTCGCGTGCGGGAGTGTGAACAGTGGCCGACCTTGTGTTCGACTGTGTCGCCGCCCGTGCCGAACGGTATGCGGTGGCCCCGGCGATGACGTTGTCACTGCGGATCGCGGACACCACCGGCGGCAAAGTGGACGCGATCGCGCTGCGCTGCCAGATCCGGATCGAGCCGAACCGGCGGCGCTACTCGGCCGAGGAGGCCGAGCGGCTCAACGACCTGTTCGGTGACACGGCCCGCTGGGCGGACACGCTCAAACCGTTGCAGCTGGCTAACCTGTCGCTGATGGTGCCCGGGTTCACCGGGAGCACCACGGTGGACCTTCCGCTGCCGCTGACCTACGACATGGAGATCGCCTCGACGAAGTACTTCGAAGGGCTCGAGGACGGCGTGGTGCCGATGCTGCTGTTGTTCAGCGGCACGGTGTTCAGCACCGAGTCCGGCCGGATGCAGGTGCAGCAGGTGCCGTGGCACAAGGAGTCGGCGTTCCCGCTGCCGCTGAAGGTCTGGCGGGAGACCATCGACGTGCACTACCCGAACGCCGCCTGGCTACCGGTGCACCGGGAGACGCTCGACCTGCTGCGCCGGTTCAAGACCCGAAACGCCCTGCCCACCTGGGAAAGCGCGCTGACAGCGCTGCTGGGCCGGGCCGATCCCTAGGGAGGTTGGAGATGGTTGTCAGACTGGTGAAAGCGGTGGTGCTGGCGGCCCTGGTCGCCGCGGTGGTCCAGTCCTTGCCGGACATCAAGCGGTACCTAGAGATTCGCGAGATGTGAGATGGAGACGCTGATCGGTTTCGCCGCGGGGTTCCTCGTCGGCACCCAGTACGGCCGGGACGGGCTGGCCAAGGTCAAGGAGTCCGTCGACGCGATCAGGACCAACCCGGAGTTTCACGCGCTGCTGCGCACCGGCGCCGATGTGGCCGGCTCGATGGTCCGTGAGGTCAGCAAGAACCTCGGTCGCGGGCCGCTGCGATGGCCGCTTGGCCAAGACTGATCCCACCGTCGTTGGCGGGCACCCGGTGATGCGTGAGCACCCGGAAGCCCGCCGACGTCAGCAGGGTCACCGTTCTGGTGGTCAGCAACAGGTTCTGAAACACCCCGCCGGACAACGCCACGGTGGACACCGCGTGTGCGTCGCGGAAGTCCACGCAGTTGCGGACGATCACATCGGCGACGCCATTGTGGAACCGCCCGGCGATGATCGCCGGGCTGACGCCGGCCCGGAGATCCTCGGCGGCGGCGCGAACCAGGTCCACCCCGGACACCACGCCGCCGGAGATCCCCGCCGGGTAGCAGCCGCGTTCGGCCGGGTCCGCGAGCTGCTCCAGCTCGATCGCGGCCTGACCCTCGTAGTTGATCGTGTCCCGGATCCCGAGCAGCGCGGCCACGGCGTCGAACAACCGGCCCGCGCTGGAGGTCAGCGGCGAGTTCACCCCGCTGCGGGCCAGAGCGACCACGGACGTCCACTCCGGACGGTCGTCGCCGTCCAGGTACACGGCCGCCATCCGCCAGGGTTGTTTGATGGCAGCGGTTCCGCCGGGCATCCGGA